>JBBSPC010000065.1:0-25533 GCA_038259125.1 Chroococcales cyanobacterium
CTATTTAATCAACATTGTTGGTGGTCACAAGGTATAACTTGGAAAAGCGCACTCAACAATCTGAGATTAATTATTCAACCCTATATCTTTTACTGTTTAATTCACCCTTGGTTACAGGTGTTTAAAATTTCTGGTCTGAAAAGATGTTTTCTAAAATTAATTGGCATTATGAACTGTTGGAAAGGTCTTTCTCTCGATAGCAAATTAACTCAAGAAATCCTGATTATGAGTGCCTGTTAAATCCAAGTTTTCCCTAAACTAACAAAAGAGGGATAATTAATATCAACTAGAGACATTTTATTTAATGCTGTCTACAATTGATCAGGTCTTTTTAAAGAATTATTATAGTTACGATCGCAATTACCTCAAAAACTTTTTTGAATCTTTATAATTTGTGGGCATCATTTGCTATAAGTTAAAGTTATCTGGTCATTCCGCCTATGTTTTTTAAATTCCTATCTAGAGAAGAATCGAACTTAGTCGTAGTTAATCCTCTTGGTAAAATTAGAAAGCTGTTGTTTTTGTCTATAGTTTCTGCCTCTCTGTGCGTTGGATTCAAACCAATTAATCATTCAGTCGCTAGCGCACCAGAAGCTTTACTAGTTTTGGGTGGACATGAGGAGCGAGAACGTTTTGCTGCGAAACTAGCTCAACAATATCCCCAACTGCCAATCTGGATTTCTTCAGGTAGCCCTCAGCAATATGCTCAAGAAATTTTTGCTCATGCGGGAATCAAGCGCGATCGCCTACACTTTGATTATCGTGCTAGCGATACCGTCACTAACTTTACTACTTTAGTTGACGAACTTAAAGCACAAGGAATAGATAGTGTTTATTTGATTACTTCGGAAAACCACATGAACAGAGCTAAGATAATTGGCGATATTGTTTTTGGCAGTCGAGGTATAGATTTTGAGCCTATTGCCGTCCCTTCGAGCAATCCCCCCGAACCTTTGGAAAAATGCTTGCGGGATGGTGCTAGGTCAATTTTATGGCTGATAACAGGGCATACAGGCACTTTACTAGTTAAACATGGTAGCAAAAGCTTTAAGCTTCTTCTTTAGAATATTATGGCGTAGGTTTTAAGCCCCTTAGAAGCTATCCTTGAGCCAGGTACTTTATGATTTTGCTGTCAACCATTTACCATTAACAAAATTTAGTGAATACTCCAAAGAAATTGTAATTGCGATTGATTTATATTATTTACTTAGCTATTCCTTCTCTTATCTTTGATCGACTCAGGAAATTGCAGTATCGGTTGCAGCCTTCTCTAGATCGCTTTTTCTACCAAAGATAGTGTCGGTAATAATGTGAGAAAGTAAGCCTACAGGACCAAAAAACAGACATAAGATCAAAGAATGAACCGTCCAGATTTGCTTTTCTTGTCCTTGCTGATAAATCCATCGTCCCAAAAACAAATCCATTACTAAAAAGTGAACCCATCCTGCACCCGCAGCACCTTCTTGAGCAAAGAGACGGGCAATATCTGCTAGTTGAGGATTTGCCAAGGCAGCAGCCGATTCTGAGTCGAATGTAGCTACTAAAAAATATATGTATGCACCAATCAAGGGAATGAAAGGTAAATAAGACTCCATTACCTTTTTGGTAACATCCCATTTAGGAAACAAAATCATTACTGTCCAAAAGGGCAAAATATAAAGATTGGCAAGAGCAAACAGTTGAGAGAAAGACATATTTTTAAAGGATGAAAGATGAGGGATAAGGAACAATTGCCTCATCAGTCTTTATATTATCTCTGACTGAAAGGATTTAAGATTGATCATTGTTAATCGATTATTGTTAATTGTCCATGCTTGCTCCCTGGCGATCGCCTTTGTCCAGTGCCATACACCGTAACCGTTCCAAACCTTTTTCTCGCTATTTTCAGCTGGCTACCGTTACCTCAGAAGGTTATCCCGCTAATCGCACAATGGTTTTTCGTGGTTTTTTAGATGATGAAGACAACGCACTGAAAATCATTACCGATCTACGTAGTGCCAAGATACAGGATATTGAACATCAGGCAATTGGTGAAATTTGCTGGTATTTTACCAAAACCCGAGAACAGTTTCGGATTACAGGGAATCTACGCTTAATTACTCCTAAAAATACCGACACTGACTTACAACAAGTACGCCAGGCTACTTGGCATGATATTTCCGACTCAGGGCGATCGCAATTTGCTTGGCCAGATCCAGCCCAACCCGTAGCAGATCGATCGGCCTTTGACATATCGCCTTTAGATCTTAATACCCCTTTAGACAATTTTTGTTTGTTGCTGTTAATCCCCAATAGAATTGACCACTTACAATTACGAGGCGATCCTCAACAACGCTGTATATATACTCTCGAAAACCAGAAAACTTGGTCAACTCAGTCTGTCAATCCTTAAGTAACGAATAAGCAGTATATCCTTCTGGGGCTGGGTTCGTTCAATTCTGCATTCTACTGTTCTGGATAAATAATAGTTGCAATGCTACACGGTAAAATGAGTTGCAGTCCAGATTGTCCAACCATCAATGAGCCATAAAAACATAGTGCAGACGAACAAAATCAGGTACATCCAGGGTTGAGCCAGAGGACGAACATCAGCCGTATCAATACCCGTTTTGTTGGCAACTAAATTAACCATTTTATTAAATCCAGCAATCCGCATGGGCAGAAGATAGGCTTTTTCTGTTGAACAAGTGGTGAAATAATAAACTAGTCCCCCTTGTCCTGTAGTCCGCATTTTTAAATTGTCGATTTCCTGCCAGGTTAATGACCAACCCTTACGAAAAAATCTAGGTACCCACTGAGGATAAGCAACTTTGATTTGCTCATCATCTAAAATTACCCTTTCACTGAGAGCAGCATAGACAGCGATCGCACCTATAATAATACCAATCCACAGGACATTTGAGGGAATAGGGGCATCTGTAAAATCTGCTAAAAAAGGTAAGGGAACTGTCAAAGCAATATAAAGACATGAAAGAGTAATACGAATAATAGGAGAAATTTTAAAAATGTGCATTCATTATAATTACTGATTATCTCCGAGTAATTTAACATTTCTTAACTCTGATTGGAGTAATAATTGACTTCATGAATCAAAAATCACCAATTTGGATCTACGACACCACCTTAAGAGATGGTTCTCAAGGAGAGGGAATTTCTCTGTCTTTAGATGATAAGCTCAAAATTGCCCACAGGCTCGATCAAATGGGAGTTCCCTTTATTGAAGGAGGATGGCCAGGAGCAAATCCTAAAGATGTGCAGTTTTTTTGGCGATTAAAAGAAGAACCACTAAAAAACTCGGAAATAGTGGCTTTTTGTTCTACTCGTCGTCCTAATTTGAATGCAGCAGAAGATACGATGCTTCAGGCGATTTTAGCTGCGGGAACTTCTTGGGTGACTATTTTTGGTAAGTCATGGGATCTCCATGTTCAAGAAACTTTGAAAACTAATCCTGAAGAAAACCTAGCTATGATCCGCGATACAATTGAGTATCTTCGTAGCCAAGGTAGAAAAGTAATATACGACGCTGAACACTGGTTTGATGGCTATAAGCATAATCGGCGGTATGCTCTTCAAACTCTGAGAACAGCCTTGGAAGCTGGGGCAAAATGGTTAGTTTTGTGCGATACCAACGGCGGCACTTTACCCCATGAAATTAGTCAAACTGTAACTGAGCTAATAGACACAATTCCCGAACTAAAAAGCGGTAAAATAGGTCAGCTTGGTATTCATACCCACAATGATTCAGGAACGGCGGTAGCCAATGCGATCGCTGCTGTCAGGGCGGGAGCAACGATGGTACAAGGAACTATCAACGGTTATGGAGAAAGATGCGGAAATGCTAATCTTTGCACACTGATTCCCAATTTACAGCTAAAGTTAGGCTATGAGTGTTTGGGAGATCGACAGCTAGGACAGCTAAGTCCTAACAGTCGTTATATTAGCGAGATAGTCAATCTTGCTCCTGATGATTGTGCGCCGTTTGTCGGGCGATCGGCATTTGCCCACAAGGCGGGAGTTCATGTGTCAGCCGTTGAGAAAAATCCTTTAACTTACGAACATATTCAACCCGAATTAATTGGTAATCAAAGACGTATCGTTATTTCGGATCAATCAGGCTTAAGTAATGTTTTACATTATGCTGCTAAGTTTGGCATTAACCTGAGTAAACAGGATGTTACCTGTCGTCAAATTTTAGAGAAGCTAAAAACTTTAGAAAACCAGGGATATCAGTTTGAAGCTGCTGAGGCTAGTTTTGAATTACTGATGCGTTCGATACTTTATCCTCATAAACAGCTTTTTCAGCTAAAGGGTTTCCAGGTTCACTGCAATATTCATCAAGAAGATAACCTAGCTAGCAAAGCTTTAGCTACCATAAAAGTAGAAGTAGATAGTAAAAAATTATTAGAGGTAGCAGAAGGAAAGGGACCTGTGGCTGCTTTAGATAGTGCTTTACGCAAAGCATTAGTTAAGTTTTATCCTCAGATTGCCGACTGCTATTTAGCAGATTATAAAGTGCGTATTTTGGACGGTAGCGCAGGCACAGCAGCTAAAACCCGTGTACTAGTAGAATCAAGTAATGGGGTAGAACGGTGGACAACTATCGGCGTGTCGGTAAATATTCTTGATGCTTCTTATCAGGCACTAGTCGAAGGTATAGAGTATGGTTTATTATTGCAGGCTGCCCAGAAAAGTAAAGTAGGTATTATTAATTAAGCAAGGTAATTTAGAATATTCATGACGACTCTCCCTCCCACAACTAGAAGTAGACTAATAAAAATTGCCCAAGTTCCAGGCGTTTGGGAAGGCGATCGTCGTCCATTAGGAAATATGGCATTTCATTTAGACAACGATCAAAATGCCGATGAGGAGTGCGTAATTTGGGTAGATGGCTCTGAAGGAGCCGTTAGAGCCATGGATGTAGTTTCTGAAGATACAGGTATTGAGGCGATCGCCAGAACTTTATTGCGAGCTATTGAATCTCCTCATCCTCCTGGACAACCCAATCGTCCCCAAAAAATTATCGTGCGCGATCGCGAAATTCAGTTTTTCTTGCGGGGTGTATTACAGGATTTAGATATAAATATTGAATATTCTCCTCAGCTTCCCTTAATCGATCGGCTGTTTGAGGGATTTTCAGAGATGGATGATAGTCAACTATCTACTTTGCCAAAACTATATGCAGAGCCAATCGAAGAAGTAGCTGACAAAATTTGGCAAAATTCTCCTTGGGAGTTACTAGCCGATAGCGATATTGTGCAGATTGAATTAAAAGATTGTGAAATCGAGCGGGTATATTTGTGCATTATGGGCATGATGTCAGCAGAATACGGAGTACTGCTATATCGCTCCTTGGATTCTCTGAAAAATTTTCGCTCTGCTGCTTTAGGAGAAAACAAGTCAGCAGCCGAACTAGAACGAGCTTTCTTGGCTCAAGACTGCTGGTTTCTGAATTACGAAGAGGTAGAGTTAGAAGACGAAGAAGACTTATTAGACGTTCAAATTGAACCTTTTTTTGGTAGCCTTCATCCTTTTGAAGGAATGCGTCCTTTCTTGGATGAGGAAGAAGCAAAAATAGTTTATATTGCTCTGGAATCTTTGTTGCGTTTTTGTAAAAACAATCGTCAAGCCTTAGAAGCAGAACCAATTAAAGCGATCTCAAAATCCTATCGCATATCTTTACCAGAATTTGCCAAGGATAAGAAAACCATATCTACTAAAGTTTCTACCTTACCAGAACTGACAGAGGAATTATTAAATCTTGGTACGAGCGATCGCAATTCAACCCAAGAAATAGATATTCCTATTCAAGAAGACTTAATCCCTGATGGTGCTTTGGTTAGCCTTGCTAGTATTTCTGGAGAGCTAATTGAACAAGCAAAACATCAGTCAAAAACTTACTATCAATCTTTGGGAGTTGCATCTAAAAGTAAAACATTGCCAACAATTTTTATTCAAACTACCCGTCCTAAAGCCAAAGAACTAATCACCAAAATTCACGCTGCTGGAGGCTTGAAAGCAGTTTGCTTCAATCCTGGTAACGATCCTTTTAGCGGAGAAATTTATGATTTGGGTATGTTACAAGCAGGAAATGATGAGCTATTTATATTTGCCGAATATTCTCATGATGTAGCGCAGCAGGTTAAAGCTCTAGAAAAATGGCATCAACGCTGCCAACAAACAAAAGGATACTGTAGTTTAGTAATTGCCATGGGAGTGACGGGAGTTAATCGTGGTAATCCTCAAGCAAAAGATATATTGGCTTTATTTGAATTGAAGTCCATTAAAGGTTCAGAATTAGGCATGGGAGTTTTACAATTGATGCCTAATTTTGAACTATAGTCTGTTGTTTAACCTTGATATATTTATTTATCAATAATGATATTTGATTGCTAGCCGTGTTGTCTGGATATTCTACATAACCTAAGCGATCGCTCAACTCTAGTATTGTGACTAAAAATAATTGGTCTTAATCCGATTATTGAATAATCATACTATATTGACTCATTTACTATTATTCTCTTTGTACTTCTTTTAATTCTTCTAATAATTAGTTTCATCTTTAGTTTGTATCTTTATCTACTATATAAACAGCTTAGTTTATGGCTTATTTTAATGACATGAAAAAATAGAATTGGTAAATCAGAGCTTGTAGGAGTAAAATATATTGCTTGCTGATTCTAAAATTTTAAATCTTCCGAAAGTAAGTTTGGAAACAAAAGAGTTATTACCAGAATATTCGGGGATATACTACGTTGTTGATGAAAACAAAATAGTCTGGTATATAGGAAAAGCCAAAAATATAAATAAACGTTGGCAAGGTAAAGCCCATCATCGTATTTATCAATTGAAACAGCTAAAACATAAGTACTTTGATATTTATTACGAAAAAATTAATTTCTCTGACTTAGATCGAAAAGAAAAACAACAAATAATAAAATATACTCCACATCTTAATAATAGTCCTGTTAAAAGTAAAAAAGTTCATCCCACAGAAACTTTATTGAGGGAGACAATTGCTAAAATATCAGATTTTGCTTTTATTCTGGGGGTTGAGCCACCAAGAAAAGAAATTAAAGATAAAATTTCTTTAAATGTATACAAGTTAGGTCAAAAAAAAATCTTAGACTCAACAGTTATTCATATTTGTATAGATCAAGATATTTTTGAAAATATTTATCAGCCTGAATCAAGAGAAGAATCGATTGCTATAAAGAATCGGGCATTTATGAGTCGTAAGAAATACCCTAACAAATGGAATCAATTTCTAATTATCCGTTATCCTGGTCTGTCACGTTATTCAATTAATAATTACTGTGAGGTATCACGTTTATTTGTAAATGGTTACGTTATTGAGATTACTGATTGGTTTTATTGGTTTTCTGGAGCGAAATCTAAATTTATTCCAAAATATCAGCAGACTGCTTTAGCTCAAGAGTCGATTAAAGTATTAACTCCCTAATCATTAGCTCAACTACAACAAAGACTAGATATAAAAGAAACCTTTAAATTATATTTACAAAGATTAGAGCCATATACTTCAGACTTAATCAAATTATTTTTTAATGAACCAATAAATCATGAAAGTGCTAAAAATGAACTTATAAAAGTTAGTCAAAATTATAAGTTAGGAAAACGTGGAATAGGTAGTCGTTCAAAAGTTGTTAATATTGATGCTTTGCTTGCAAGTCGAGGAATTAATACTAATAAATATCCTATAAGGCAAGTAAATTATTTAAATCGAGAGCGAATTGGGATTTATGTTCAATGCTTTAGCGTCGATCTTAAAACATCTCCTCATTATGGAACATTTGCTAAGGGAATTATTAAAAATAAAGAAACTAAGCAATTATCTAGTCAATTTGAAATCGTCTATTTATTAACTAGTGTCGATAAAAAGGCATGGCTACTAGTAGAAGAATATTTAAAAGACTTTGCTAAAGCTGCTACTAAATTAAATAACGGTGAGGGATATGTAAAAAGGTTTTATATTTCTCGTCGAAAATATATTGTCTCTGCTAAAGTGAATATTAAACTTGAGAGCATCAGCTATAGTGCATGGATTCCTTTTGGCATGAATGAAAAATATCCTACTTTTGAAACTGATAAAGAGGAAATAAAAACTAGGCTTTATGATGCTGACTTACCAGGATTAAAATTGACATTTAAGAAGGAAAATATTGCCAAATAAAAAATAGAGACAATTTAATCATTGCCTCTAAAATTAGATTATTGGTTTGTATTTTAATTGTTAAACTTTTGCTTCTTCTTGAACTAACTTATCCCAACCCAATTCTTTCAAGTTAGTATTACGACGCAGAGGACGAGTTGCCAACTCAAGAATATCACGGGCGTTAGTAAAACCGTGAATTTGGGCAAAGGTAAATTCGACTGACCACTTAGTATTAATACCTCTGGCTTCTAGAGGGTTGGCGTGTGCCATACCAGTAATTACTAAGTCTGGCTTGAGGTTATAAATGCGTTGAATTTGGTTATAGTTATCAGGTTTTTCAACGATGGTAGGTAAAGGAACACCCATATCGTTACAGGTTTTTTCCAGTAATTCTAGTTCCGCTTTTTGGTAACGTTTGTCCATGTAGGGAATACCAATTTCAGAACAAGTCATACCGCAACGAATGAGGAAACGCGCTAAGGAAACTTCTAAAAGGTTATCTCCCATAAAAAAGACA
This sequence comes from Chroococcales cyanobacterium, assembly GCA_038259125.1. Lineage (GTDB taxonomy): Bacteria > Cyanobacteriota > Cyanobacteriia > Cyanobacteriales > Xenococcaceae > Waterburya. Next base: position 8,688 of record JBBSPC010000065.1, read on the forward strand.
GACTTACCGCGAATTAGCTTGATGTAATCTTCTAGACCCTCCCAGATTTTTGCTTCTCTTTCATCTAATCCTTGGGGTTCAATATTTAATACAGAACAGATTTTTTCAATCCATGCCCTAGTGCCATCAGGCCCAATGGGGAAAGGTGCGCCAATCAGCTTGGTTTTACGGCGACGCATCAGGGTAGTAGCAGTACGAGAAAGGAAAGGATTTACCCCTGCTACATAGTATCCTTCTTCAATTACAGGTAGTTCGGTAAAGCGTTTGGAGGGTAGCCAACCTGATACTTTGACTCCTTGCTTTTTAAGTTCTAAAGTGAGGTTAGTAACAACAGGATCGGGTAATGAACCAAATAATACTAAAGGCTGATGATCTTTATACTCAGATTCTTGTTGCGTGACATCTTCTTTTTTGCGCCCGAAGTTGAGTAGACTAGAAACAGCGTTGCGTTCTTTTTTCTCTGTTTCTAACTTAGGTGGTTTAGTAGGACACTTATGCGCCATGGAAGCAAGGACGGTATCTTCCCCTTGAGTAAAGGCATAGTCCAAACCATTGGCACGGGCGGTAACAATCGGAATCCCTATTTCCGCTTCCAATCTAGGTGCTAAACCTTCCAGATCCATTTTGATGATTTCGGTGGTGCAAGTACCAATCCAGACGATTACACTCGGATTGCGATCGCGCTTAATCTGCACACACAATCTTTTTAATTCTTCGTAGTCGTTTAACTTAGCAGAAATATCTCCTTCTTCTAATTCTGCCATCGCGTAACGAGGTTCGGCAAAAATCATTACTCCCATTGCGTTTTGCAGGAAGTAGCCACAGGTTTTAGTGCCAATGACAAGAAAGAAACTATCTTCAATCTTCTGGTATAGCCAAGCTACACAGCTAATCGGGCAAAAAGTATGATAATTTCCAGTTTCACACTCAAAATTTAATGCACTGGGTTGATCTTTGGCAACGGTCATATTTTATATCTCCTCTGATAACTAAATTAATTTTCTTAAAAAAGCTATCAGCTATCAGCTATCAGCGAATTAGGAAATGGTATTTACTTCTCTATCAAGCTAAATGTAGTCAAATTTCTAAATCCAACTGACAAATTTTTATTGATTTATAAAGATGCAACGCAAATCCATAAAAGCTAAAAGCTTAAAACTAATAGCTAAAAGCTTTTATTTAAACCATCATCATGTCTAATTCTTCTTCTTTATCTGCTTTGTCTACTTTAGCTGCGGGAGGATTGAGGTAGTAGTCAGATAACAAGGAGAATAAATCTCTATCTTGGGCTTCGTTAGGCACAATTCCTTCTGGTGCAGCCAAAACCTGATCGGCAATGTTGAGATAGTAATCACAGACGTAAGCCAAGGAAGGATCACTTTCTGCCATTTCAAACAAAGTTTTACCTTTAACGCGAGATACGCGAATATCTTCAATTAATGGCAAGATCTCCAACACAGGCATAGGTACGTGTTCGATGTACTTGTCAATCAAGTCCCGCTTGGAAGTACGATTACCAATTAAACCCGCCAGACGTAAGGAATGGGTACGAGCTTTTTCTCTAACAGAGGCTGCAATACGGTTGGCAGCAAACAAAGCATCAAAACCATTATCAGTAACAATCATGCAGTAGTCTGCATAGTTAAGCGGTGCAGCAAAGCCACCACATACTACGTCACCTAAGACATCAAACAAAATAACGTCATACTCATCAAAAGCGTTTAATTCTTTGAGTAGCTTGACAGTTTCGCCCACTACATAGCCACCGCAACCAGCACCCGCAGGAGGACCACCAGCTTCTACACAGCTTACGCCACCATAACCTTCGTAGATTACATCTTCGGGCCAAATGTCTTCATAATGAAAGTCTTTTTCTTGAAGAGTATCAATAATGGTAGGAATCAAAAATCCTGTCAAAGTAAAGGTGCTGTCGTGTTTAGGATCGCAGCCAATTTGTAATACTTTTTTGCCTCTCTTTGCCAAGGCTGCGGAAATATTGCAGCTAGTTGTAGATTTACCGATTCCGCCTTTGCCGTAAACTGCTAATCTTATCTGACCCACGTTTGTTTCTCCTTGCTTCTTAATATAAGAGTTTATTTAAGCTTGATCGCCAAGGGCGTAATTTTTGTATCTGGTGTTACGTCCATGTCTGCATTATGAGCTAATCGAGCCAGAAAATAAAGGCTGTTTATCTTTAAGAAATGGCGTTGTAAAGGGTATTTAAGATTATGTAGCTGTAAATCTGCTTTTAATAAGTTTAATATCCCTCAGAAACCTAATTAAAACTAAAAAGCAACTTTTATAATCTTATTTACAATAAATAAAGACAAAAGACAAAAAAGCCAATTATTAAATAAAAAGCTAAATTATTGGCAAACTCCCTAACTAAAGTAGCTTTAAAACAAGAATTAGCTCAAAGCACCGATAAATATAGTTTATAGTCTTCAAGAAGCTGTTGAGTATAGACTAGTTATAGCGATCGCAACATTAGCAATCTGCTTGAATACCTACTAATATCTGGTTGATTAAAGATCGAGATTTTTTTTAAGTAACGAAGAGTTAATTTTTTAGCAATCGGGTATTAAATATCAACATATATAAAGTTTGCTAAAAATTAGGGTCGAAAACTATTGGCAAAAATAGCAGCCTGAGTGCGATCGCGTAAATCTAAAGAGCGTAAAATACTATTGACATGATTTTTGACAGTACGCTCTGTAATGTATAGCTTAGTCGCGATTTCCTTATTACTATGTCCTGTAGCAATTAGTTGCAGTACTTCTTTTTCTCTGGTGGTTAACTGAGCAAATTCTGCGGGGATATCGGCAATAGCATTAGATTTCTGTTGAAGAGAAGAATTATTCATGGCTTTAGCCAACAATCCTGGTCCCATTTGACTATAGCCTTTATTAAGCAAACGAATAGCCTGAGCTAATTCTGCCGATGGAGTATCTTTGAGTAAATAGCCTTGTGCGCCATGAGCGATCGCTTGAGTAACGTATCGATCGTCATCAAAAGTAGTTAAGACTAATATTTTTATCTTTGGTGCTTGGCTTTTAAGAATACGAATTGCAGCTATTCCGTCCATAATTGGCATTCGGATATCCATTAAGATCACGTCTGGCTGTAAAGCGATCGCCTGTTCTACTGCCACTTGACCATTTTCTGCTTCGCTGACAACTTCTAAATCAGAATGAGTCTGTAAAAGGCTGGACAACCCTTCTCGCACAATACTTTGGTCGTCTACCAACAACACACGAATCATAGTTTTACAGCAGTTTTTAATTAGATAAACTACATTTTGATTAACTGGTTTTTAGCTATTAGCTATTAGCTATTAGCTTTTGAGAGCAAAAACATTTGCTTGCTGTGCAATAATCGCCTTTACAAAGGCGGTTATTAAGGGATGTCTTTGCTCTAATAATGCAGATCTTTCTGGCTAATAACTGCCAATAAAAAATGGATGATTTTTTAATTCAATTACTCATGGATCTCCTTGAGAATCAACACCAGCTAAATTTTCTGTCTCTACCCAGACACCTTCAACACTTTGGTCATTTTCTTGACTGACAATTGCGATCGCTTTAGGAATAGCAATATGGGCTGTAACAGATGGGTTATAGTCACCTATCAAAGCTACTTTTGTAGTAAAAAACATTGTATTTTACGCTTGATATGAATTAACTTTCTTTTTTCATTAATTATACGAAGTTTTAGAAGCTGTCAATTCGTTCTACAAAATCTGGATTAGTACGAAGACCTAATCGATATCCTTCCAGAGAAACTATATCCATAGACGAAGCTTTGAGTCCAAGAGTTAGTAAGTTATGATCGCCAGAATTAACATCAATCACTCCATTCGTAAAGCCATAACCAAATAACCAAACAGGTATAGCTAAAATTCCTAAAATATATTTTCCGTATTTCATTTTTAAACATCTCAAATAATTGTTCTGCTAAATAACAATTTATAAGAAAAAAAAATTATCTACGGTGATAGAAATCACGTATTACATCATCACTAACACTGGAATTTCTACATTTATCCGACATCCGTGAGCGTATTTACTTATAATGGCGATTTTTCCTGATAAGGCTGCGGTGCGCTCTTTCATTCCTTGTAACCCAAAGCCAGTGGTATTATCGCTTTGATTAAAGCCACAGCCATTATCTTGTAAAGAAAGCAAAATCTTTGACCCTGTTTCTTTTAAGCATAGGTTTACTTCGGTTGCTTGACTATGTTTGCTAATATTAGTCAGTGCTTCTTGGACGATACGATATAAAGCAGTATTTACTTCAGTGGGTAATGTAGAAATCAAATCAATTTCTGAGGCGATCGCAATACTAGTGTTAGACTCAAATTCTAAGATTAATTTTTCTATGGTTGTTAACAGCGATCGCTCTTGGAGCGGATTTGTTCTTAAAGTTGCGATCGAAGCACGAATATTAGCCAGCGCATCTTTGCCTAATTGTCTGGCTTTGGCTAAATGACTAGCAGCTTTAATCTGATCTCTGGCTAAAAACACCGCAGCATTTTCTAGCTGAATACTTTGAGCGGTTAAATAATGACCAACAGAATCATGTATTTCTCTGGCAATGCGATTTCTTTCTTGTAATGTTGCCTGATTTTCGATTCGTAGCGCATATTCTCTTAAACGACGATTGGCTTGAACTAAATTAGCTCTACTTTCATATTCAGCTATTACCGCACCAACTAATAAAAGTACAAATGCCAAGACAAAAGCAAATAATAATGCAGAATTGAAAACAAAACCAAACAATACTCGACGTAATTCATCTGGTGGTAAACGTCTGAAAATAGGAGGCAATGGTCTACCCAAACTAATGCCCCATAGACTAATTCTTATCAAAGACATTATTTGCAAAGTTAAAAAAGAAATATAAGCAAAGATAGCAACAAAAATTCTGCCACTCCAGGAAAATAATAAACAGGCGCGAATTGCGACTATTAAAAGTAAAACTGGCAAAATTCTATCTCCGTTGATTGTAAATAAAGTTGTTAACCAACAAAGAACAAATCCACAAATAATATGAGCTTGTTTTAATAGTTGGGAGTTGTGTGGCAATTTCCAACCCATTAAGCCCAAAACGGCAATACAGAAGATTCCCAAAAAACTGAACCAAATTGGCTGAGATGACCAGTGATGTCGAAGACGAGAATGAGAAATTAATCCACTAAATGAAGTTATTAAGGCAATTCCCAACAAAATCCATTCTAGATAAAGCAGTAACCGCCAAGGATGTTTACGGGGAAAATTAGCCATTGATTACCAGGATAATTTTTCAATTTATCTACTTAGTATGAGTCATGGCAATAGTCCTAAAGTACCAAAGGTTTAGGAGTTTAGATCGAGGTGGTTTAATACTTGGTTTCTTAATATTGTAGTAATTAAATAATTCACGCTATTTGAGGAGATTTCAATTGATGAACCAGAAAACTTTTTCAGCACTAACAGCAGCTTTATTAATCTTGCCCTTGGGTACTACTTATGCTGCGACTTTAAACCAAGACAACAACGCTCAAGAATCTATGACAACTATGAGAAAAATAGCACAAAATCACGACAAACACGAAAAAAGAGGCGATCGCGGGGAGAGAATGGATAAACTACTAGAACAGCTAGATCTTACTCCCGAACAATCTCAAAAAATCGAAGCAATACAAAACCAGTCTAAAACTGACACAGAGGCTTTGCGATCACAAATGGAGACACAACATCAAGAAATGCGATCGCTACTAGCCAGTGATGCTAGTACTGAGCAATTACGACAACAACACCAACAAGTTGAGAAACTTCATCAGCAATTGGATAATAACCGCTTTGAAACTATGCTGCGGATACGAGAAGTATTAACCTCCGAACAAAGAGCAAAAATAGCTGAATTGATGGAACAACATCGCGACAAAAGATTTGGTATGTAATACCAGTTGTTAAGGATTGCTATATATTTAAGGGAAATCTATGATGGTTGTTTAATTTAGCATTGGAAGCTTAAAAGCCATGTTACTAAACATATTCTTTATTTCCCTGATGGGTTTTATTGCCCTATATATCCTCAGAGGAATTGGTTTTATTACCTTTTTGCCAGGAGGAGTGATTACTATCATGTTATTAATTGCGATCGTATCTGGTTTGACATGGGGTATTGCAAAGACAAGAAGGTATTGAAAAAGCTCTAGGCAGTATTTACTTGATAAACTGTTTGTGTAGTTTAATTTAACAACATTGCAAAAATAATTTGAAGGTAATTGTTATTGGTGGTGGTGCAGCAGGTTTTTTCGGCGCGATCGCCTGTGCAGAAGCCAATCCCCAACTAAAAGTAACTCTCTTGGAAGCTGGACAAAAGCCTTTAGCTAAGGTTCGCATATCTGGTGGTGGCAGATGTAATGTAACTCACCACTGTTTCGATCCTGTTCGTTTGGTTGAACATTATCCCAGAGGCGGAAAAGCTTTGCGGGGTGCATTTTCTCGTTTTCAACCCAAGGATACGGTGCAGTGGTATGAGTCGCGTGGGGTGCGTCTAAAAACCGAAGCCGACGGCAGAATGTTTCCTGTTACCGATGATTCGCAAACAATTATTAATTGCCTGATGCAAGCAGCAGATAAAGCAGGAGTTAAATTGCTGACTGGTACTGGGGTAAAGACAGTGAAGCAGTTTTATGAGGAAGAAAACAAAAGTTATTTTCAGATTGAATTAAAAAACGGCAAAGAATTAAAATGCGATCGCCTGTTAATCGCCACAGGAAGCAATCCGTTGGGATATCGTTGGGCAAAAAACTTAGGACACAAAATTGAGCCAGCAGTCCCATCCTTATTTACCTTTAATGTTAGAGATCCTCGTTTACAAGGTCTAGCGGGAGTAAGCGTTAATAATGCTCAAGTTAAGCTGGGTACAGGCAAACATAAAATAGAACAAGCAGGGGCGTTATTGATTACCCATTGGGGCGTAAGTGGCCCAGCTATCCTTAAGCTGTCTGCTTGGAGTGCTAGGTTTTTATACGATCTCAAATATGATTCTGGCTTACAAATCAATTGGCTACCTGCATATAACCAAGAAACTTTAAATCAGAAGTTAATAACAGTAAAAGAAACGAATCCTAAGAAAAAGATAGTTAATTACTGCCCTGTAGAATTGCCCAAACGCCTTTGGCAAAGCTTTGTTAGCTATATAGAAATTAAACCAGATAAAATTTGGTCAGAGATAAGTAAAAAAGAATTAAATAAACTGGTGTTGGAGATAGTGCAAGGACAGTATGAGGTTAAGGGCAAAGGAGTGTTCAAAGAAGAATTTGTTACCTGTGGAGGAGTAAGTCTTAAAGAAGTAAATTTTAAGACCATGGAAAGCCAAAAATGTCCTGGGCTATATTTTGCAGGAGAAGTATTAGATATTGATGGCGTGACGGGGGGTTTTAATTTTCAAAGTGCCTGGACGACTTCTTGGTTAGCGGGTCAGGCGATCGCTGCTGCGACCAATGCCCCAATTTAAATAACTGATGTTACGCACTCATCGATCTGCAAGACTTAGGGACTTGGGGACTTGGGGAAAACTCTATCACCCCGTCACCTGATTTGTATAATTCTTTTTTAGAATTCATATAACTTGTGAAATTCAGGAAAATAAAAGTTTCCAGCCAATTATCGCGATCGCTATATCTGCAAATATATGACTAATATAGCCTGGAACAACTGACTGATAAAAGTTATAGCACCAAGCCCAAATAATGCCTGCAAGCAAAACTCCTAATGAACCAATAGAAACAACCAGTAAGTTATGAGTGTAACCATAAAGAGCAATGCTATGATGAACTGTAAAAAATATTGCTGCCAAGATTACGGCGATCTTTTGAGGAAACAGCACTTTAGTTTGAGAAACTACAAAGCCTCGCCACGTACATTCTTCAATTAAGGAATTAACAAAACTCCAGTAGAAACAGCCAGCTATATAAAGATAAGGATTCACAAGACCAACCTCCCTAGCTTTAGCTTGAAGATCGGCAGTATCAATAATTTGTTGCCCTACAAAAAGATAGGTAATGGCGATCGCACTAAACATCAAAATACCTAGACTCAAACCAACTTTGATCTCTGTCCAATTTAGCTTAGGTAAACGTATTGCATTAGGATTAGTTCTAGCTGTCCAAAACAAAGGTAAAACAACTACCCATATTTTGACCGCCGTAAATACACCATTGCCGATCTTGCCAGGGGCGATAAACAATGACATAACGACCCCAACACTACAGGCTGGAACAAACAGTAATAAGGCAATTGAAGCTAACATTTTGGACATAGATTTAGATTAGTTCAAATTTACGAGCGATCGCTTTTTAAATAATATCTTTTTGCCTTATAAATGCTCATTAATCAGAGATTTTAGCCAAAAATGGCAAATTAAAGCTAAATTATTGCACTGTCAATTCAGAGGATCTTGAGCGTTTCTACTAAAAGGGAGCAAATCACAACTGATTGATAATTGGATAATTTAAACTTGAAATAACATTTTTACTGCACTGAAGATAAAATGGATTTTTCTAACTTACAGCCACATTTTTTAGCTAAAGTCTTGTCTCCAACAGGAGTAATTTTATTAGATGTAGAAAACTTTCCATTCAAGTTGGATTTGGCACAAAATCTCAAGTCACATTGCCAATATCCAGCAACAATCAAATTTGCAGTAGCAAATTGGTTTAACAATAGTATTGCCAAACTAGATAAATATTTGCACCAGCAAGGATACCAATTGATCCATGTACCTAAAGAAAAAAATGCTGCTGATGCGGAAATTCTCACTTTGGGAAGTTCTTTACTATTACAATATCCTCAAGTAAAAGAAGTAACCGTCGTTTCTCACGACTCAATTTTTAATTGTTTACATCAAACTTTACAAAGGCAAGGATGTAATACTTACAAAATTTATCAGCATTCAGGAAATATTTATATACATGATTTTGCTAATAGTCGTGCTTCGGTAATGTCTACAATCTCTAATTCTAAGCAAGAGCAAAATATTGAATATTCAATTCAAAATAAAATTGTCTTAACTTTGGACAAACTTGTAGATGAATCAAAAGAGCCAGTTACTTTGTCACAACTTTCTCAGCAATTTAAAAATGATTACCAACAATCTATCTCGGAAGTTCTCAAAAAGAACAAACTTCCCAAATCTACTCTGAGTTTTATTAAACAAAGTTGTGCAGATACAATTAACATCAAGCAAAAAAATCAAACACACTATCTTTTACCAAAAAGCAAATAAGTTGTTCTATTTATTAAAAATTTTATCTTCTAGCGATCGCCAATAATACCTAAAATTAAGATCCGATTAAATTTATTGAGCAATTCTCAATGTTTCTTCGATTAAAATACCGACTACAATATCATCCATAATCAAAACTGGACAAGGAGTAGTCAGTGGTTGCCAAGTTTATTTCTCAATTTTGTTTATCTTTAGGTTTAATAATTGCAGTTACTGCCTGTGGCAATCCTCCAGATTCATCTAGCAGTCAGCAAAGCAGCACTCTCAAATTACTTTACTGGCAAGCACCCACTATTCTCAATCCCCATCTCTCCACAGGTTTTAAAGATGCAGAAGCAAGTCGTATTACCCTTGAGCCTTTAGCCAGTTTTGATAATGAGGGCAACTTGATTCCTTTTTTAGCTGCTGAGATACCTAGTACTGAGAATGGTGGAGTGGCTGCTGATGGCAAGTCTGTTACCTGGAAACTAAAACAGAATATCAGTTGGTCTGATGGTCAACCTTTTACCGCTCAGGATGTCGTTTTTACCTATCAATTTCTTAGTAACCCCAAGGTTGGGGCAGTCACGGCTGGTACTTATGATGTGGTAAAAAATGTTGAAGCAGTTGACGACTACACGGTTAAAGTAAACTTTAAAGAGGTTAATCCAGCTTGGTCACTAGCTTTTGTTGGTGGAGAAGGGATGATCTTACCCAAGCATATTTATCAAGCTTACAATGGTACAAACGCTAGGGAAGCACCAGCCAATCTTAAGCCTGTTGGTACAGGTGCTTATCGCGTAGTTGACTTTCGACCAGGGGATACGGTGATTTATGAACCTAATCCTGAATTTCGACAGGTAAATCAGCTAGGCTTTAAGAGAATTGAGCTTAAAGGTGGTGGTGATGCCACATCCGCAGCCAGGGCTGTACTGCAAACAGGTGATGCAGATTTTGCCTATAATCTCCAGGTTGAAGCCCCCGTACTAAAAGAACTAGAAACAGCAGGACAAGGGGCAGTAGTTTCAAACTATGGCGCGCTGATTGAACGAATTGTGATTAACCACAGCGATCCGAATAAAGTAGCTCCATCGGGAGAACTTTCAAGCATCAAGTTTCCCCATCCCTTTTTAAGCGATCGCAACGTTCGTCAAGCTTTAAACTTAGCAATAGACAGAGATATTATCGCCGAACAGCTATATGGCGTGACGGGTAAAGCTACACCTAACTTTTTAGTTGCCCCACCAGAATATGTTTCATCTAATACCAGCTATGAATATAATCCAGCAAAAGCCAAAAAACTATTAGACCAGGCAGGCTGGAAAGATACCAACGGCAACGGCATCCGTGATAAAAATGGTATTGAGATGCAGATGGTATTTCAAACTTCAGTCAATCCTCTGCGTCAAAAAACTCAAACGGTAGTAAAGCAAGGTTTACAGTCTATCGGCGTAGGAGTCGAACTGAAAAGCATCGATCCCAGCGTCTATTTTTCTAGCGATGCTAGTAATAACGACACGGTAGAACATTTTTATGCAGATTTACAGATGTACACCACGGGCAATACTAGTCCCGATCCTGGTGCCTATATGAATTTTATGACTTGCAAACAAATTCCCCAAAAAGCCAACAACTGGTCAGGAGACAACAATTCTCGCTACTGTAACCCTGAATACGATCGCCTGTGGCAAGAAGCCAGTCAAGAGCTAGATCCCCAAAAGCGCACTCAATTATTTATTATTATGAATGATATCTTGATTAAAGATGCAGCGGTTATTCCCTTAGTTCATCGGGCTGATGTTGCTGCCTTTAGTAATAGTCTGACTGGCTATCAATTGACTGCCTGGGATATGCGAACTTGGGATATCATGAACTGGAAACGCCAACAAAAGTAATTAAGTCAGCTTGTATGGTCAATTATGGCGATCGCTTGAAACTCTCTGAAAATATTCTCAATCTTTTAAAAAAGCGAATGATTAGAATATATCGGCATTTTTACTTTCTTAGATAGTTGTTGGTAACAAAATCTTTTAGATTAATCCGTCACAAAATAAGGCGTGATATCCTGTTTTGAAAAGAAGTAAAACAGATAAAATAAGAAGACTACTTCTATATCAAGTTAAAGATTTTATGACTAGCGCTGCACGCCCTAAGACAGAGTACGAAGCAATAATTGGCTTAGAAACTCACTGTCAACTCAGTACCAAAACTAAAATATTTAGTCGCGAATCTACTAAATTTGATGGCGATAACCCCAACACTAATATTTCTCCTATCTGTTTAGGATATCCAGGAGTACTCCCCGTATTAAATGAAAAAGTGCTGGAATACGCTGTCAAAGCTGGATTAGCTCTTAACTGTCAAATTGCCCCCTACAGTAAATTTGACCGCAAGCAATATTTTTATCCTGACTTACCCAAAAATTATCAAATTTCTCAGTTCGATCTGCCGATCGCCGAACATGGCTGGATTGAAATCGAAATTGCAGAAAAACCCAATACTGAACCGATCAGAAAAAAAATTGGGATTACTCGCCTACATATGGAAGAAGATGCTGGGAAGCTAACCCATGGTGGCAGCGATCGCCTTGATGGTTCTACTTATTCTTTGGTAGACTTTAATCGCGCAGGGATACCTTTAGTAGAAATAGTTTCCGAACCAGATCTGCGTACAGGCAAGGAAGCAGCCGAATATGCCCAAGAAATACGCCGTATTATGCTTTATCTAGGCATCAGTGACGGCAAGATGCAGGAAGGCTCATTGCGCTGTGATGTGAATATTTCTGTGCGCCCTGTGGATCAAGAGGAATTTGGCACTAAAGTAGAAATTAAGAACATGAATTCCTTTAGCGCAATTCAAAAGGCGATCGATTACGAAATAGAAAGGCAAATTGCCGCCGTAGAAAATGGCGAACCGATCTATCAAGAAACTCGCCTTTGGGAAGAAGGCTCGCAACGAACTAAGAGTATGCGCCTTAAAGAAGGAAGCAGCGACTATCGATATTTTCCTGAACCCGATCTTCCTCCCATTGAAGTATCTTCCAAACAATTAGAAACCTGGAAAGCAGAATTACCAGAACTTCCTGTGGCTAAACGTCATCGTTATGAATCTGAATTGGGCTTGTCAGCTTATGATACTAGAGTTTTAACCGACGATCGCGCTGTGGCGGAATATTTTGAAGCAGCGATCGCTGCTGGCGGAGATATTAAGCAGGTTGCCAACTGGGTAATGGGAGACATTGCAGCTTACGTAAATAGCAATAATCTTAAGATTACCGAAACTGAATTAAAGCCTGAAATCCTAGCCGAACTTATTAGTTTAATTACGGGTGGCACAATTAGCGGCAAAATTGGTAAAGAAATTTTACCAGACTTATTAACCAAAGGTGGTTCGGCAAAAGCTTTAGTTGAGAAAAAAGGTTTAATTCAAATCTCTGATACGGGCGAAATTGAAAAAATCATTGATGAAGTGATTGCTGCTCATCCTCAAGAGTTAGAGCAGTTTCGCAATGGTAAAACAAAGCTCAAAGGTTTCTTTGTGGGACAAGTAATGAAGAAAACTGGTGGGCGCGCCGATCCTAAATTGACAAATCAAATGTTAGTCAAAAAGCTGCAAAGTTAATTAAACAGTAGATTTACTTTTATTGGTTGATATTTTCTCGATCTTAATCACAGTAAAAGTTTCAGGCTTGGTAAACAGTAAACATAAAAAATCCCACCCTTGAAAAACAAGGAGTGGGATACATAAGAAGGACACCACAAAACACACAATATTTATAATTCACTAGTTATTGATAAAATAGCTGAAACACCAAAACACCAATGTTTTTATACAGCCTAACGATAATTTTTGCTAAATAGCCTAGTAGAATTACTTTTTTTATTACTTATTATTATAGACAAGTATAGTTGAAAATAACTAATTCTTTTCTTGTCTTTATCAAACTATTAAAAAGCTAATTTCAGAAAAGCTATTAAAACCGTTGATTTAAGTGGCGTAAAACGGTATTTATTAAAGCCAAAATAACCTTTATCTACCCAATAATATTTCTACTTATTTTCTAGAAAGCTTACAGGAAAAGCATTTTGCTTGTAAATATTATAATGCTGAAAATATATGCAATTTTGAAAACGAGCTTTCTTAATCGTATTTTAGATTGTTTGTATGCTTACCTTAACTTTATAAATGTATTTTAGTATTGCTAACTATATTTAATACTAAAGGCTATATATATCTAGTTTATAGAGTTTTGAAATCAAGATAATAACTATTAGTCAATTGTACTGAGTAATTGGCGTAAATCTGTTCGAGACACAAACAACAATAATATGAAACCCTTAGTAAGTAATAGTTTTTCGGTTAGTTTAAGCTATCAATCAATTTGATGAAAAGCAGTAAACTTAAATGGCTAACCTTAATTATCCTAGCGTTAAGCGTTGTTTATTTTTCTTCTATGACTTTTGCTTTTGAAAACCCAGTCCATAGCAATAAGAATGATTCTTTATTGAGCGATCCTTTTCTCCAGCTACCAACCAAAACAACTATAAATGTTGTCTGGTTCACAGAATTTGCAGGCGATCGCCATTTGGTCAAATATGGCGCAAAGTTTGAACAGCAAGCTATTGCCAATACTACCAAATTAAGCCGAGTCAAAGAAGATCCAGACTCGCAATTAGATAATCCTCCTGTTCAGTCTACTCCTAGAAATATTTGGCGACATGAAGCAACTATTAAAGGTTTAACTCCTAATCAACGTCTGCCGTATAAGGTAACCAGTATAAAAGGGCAAAAAAATATCAGTAGCGAAGCTTTTACTTTTGCTAGTCTACCCACAGAAAATACAGCCTTAAAAATTCTGCTTACTTCAGATCATCAGCTAATGCCCATGACGACGGCTAACTTAGAACAGGTTGTAAAAATAGTAGGACAAGTAGATGCAGTTTTCTTTCCAGGCGATTTAGTTAATGTTAGCGATCGCGCTTCAGAATGGTTTGATGATCGCCGTGGAGGAGCATTTTTTCCTGCTTTACAGGGCAAAGCTAACTATAACCTCGAAAGCGATGGCGTTATTACTACCTATCGCGGAGGAGAAATTATTCAACACGCTCCTTTGTTTACTGCGATCGGTAATCATGAGGTTATGGGGCGATTTTATGCTGAATCAAAGCTTAAGGAAGTATTTAATGATCCTATTCCTCGTAAAGTAGCTAGGGAGTCTTATCAATCTGTAGCAACAAAGATCAATCCTACCAATAACACCCAGTTTGAAGCAGACTGGATCAAAAACAACTCTTTCAATACTGATACCTATGAGGAAATATTTAGCCTCCCTCAAAGTAGTACTGGTGCCAAGCGTTACTATGCCACAACCTTTGGTGATATTAGGTTAATTTCTCTATATGTAACCAGTATTTGGCGCAGCCCTAGTTTAGAAGCAGATGAGCAAGGTAGGTATAAAGAAAGTAACCTTAATCTAGATGATCCTCAAGCTTGGGGATATGGACAGCACATCTTTGAACCTATAGCTAAAGGAAGTTCCCAATATGAGTGGCTAAAACAAGAGCTAGCCAGTGAAGCCTATCAAGAGGCAAAATATAAAATAGTTATGCTGCACCATCCGCCTCATACTTTGGGGGGTAATATTGTTCCAGCCTATACCGACCCGCAGCCCAAGCTTTATTATGCTGAAGGTAAGGTGATTGGGCGATATTATGACTACCCAATTGAAAATGACTATATTATTCGTGATTTAATCCCTTTACTCGAATCAGCAGGGGTACAGTTAGTTTATTATGGGCATTCCCATCTATGGAATCGCTTTGAGAGTGATTCGGGAATGCACTTTTTGGAGTCTTCTAATGTAGGTAATAGTTACGGGGCGCATTTGGGAGATAACAAAAGACCAATTCCTACCTATAGTCCACGCAACTATGCTGAAATAGGCGATCCTAATGGTCTGAATCCAATTATGCCCAGCATTGCTCCGGTGACTGATGAATTAGGTAAGCCGTTACCATATATTGCTAGTAACAATATTACTGTATGTAGTATTTTCGAAACTCAAACAGGAACAGTTAGCAGCTATCGTTATGACACCCGTAAACCAAACTCTTCTGTAATCAAATTTGATGAGTTTAAACTGATTCGGTGAACTCGGCATTGCCGAATCGTAATGGCTAATAGTCCATAATATGAGACATGGAATGTCCAAAATGCATATCAACTTAAACTTTCAAAAACGGCTATAAATACCTTGAGCTAGCAATGCCCTTAGCTATAAGATCGGCAAAACAAACAAAATTGTTATCTTACATTTTAATTACAGTAAGAAGAGTTAGGAGAGGAACATGAATTTCAAAGGTAAGACAGCCATTATCACTGGTGCAGGTAGAGGATTGGGACTGGTTTATGCTCAAACCCTGAGCTACTTTGGAGCTAATGTCGTAATTAGCGATCTAGGAACGGATCGTGCGGGTGCAGGAATTGACGACTCGGTGGCATCTAATGCTGCGCGAGAGTTACAGGAACAGGGCAAAAACGTTATCGCCCATTGCGGTAATCTGTCTGAAGAATCGACTTGTCGCGAGCTAGTAGAATTGACGATAAATTCTTTCGGCAGCCTAGATATCTTTATTCATAATGCTGGGTGGGTAGGCTATCAGACCATTGAGGAAACAGAGATTAGTTTTATACAACGTGCCATTGACGTTAACATCCTCGCGCCAACCTTGATATGTAAGTATGCTTGGAACTATCTAAAACAATCATCGGCACCACGAATAGTTTTGACCACTTCCGATCGTGCTATGTATCAGCAATATGCTCAATCTGGATTGACGGCTTACGCTGCTGGTAAGATGGCTCAGGTTGGCATCATGAACGCACTAAGCATGGAAGGCTTGGAATACAAAATTCTTGTTAATGCGGTATCCCCCGTGGCAAAAACCCGAATGTGGGGGGAAACGGGGACGCCAGCCAATCTTAAGCCCGAATGGGTCACTCCTGGGGTCATTTACCTAGCCAGCGACGCTTGCCAAGATACTGGATTTATTCTGCGTGCGAGCAACGGACAGTTTACCGCAACCCGTTTTGAGGAGAACTCAAAGGTCGATTACCCGATAGATCTGGCGCGGGTCAAAGCTAGCAGCGCAGAAGAAGTTGCCGAATTGTGGGAATTTATCAAGGAGTGTTGATATATCTGCTTGGGGAGAACTGCGTAACTTAAGTTTGCCAGCATCCGTGCCGATTTCGGAGAAAGCCAAGTATGGAACAAGGCTACTCAGACCCTATATTCGCAGCAATAATAGTTTTGCTCCTCTTTGGTTTCAAACTCTTCCCAACTTCATTTAATTCAAAACATTACAATTCAGCAACGTCCAGTGAACTCAATAAACTAACAGCAGACTTCTTGGCATAGTTTTATACATTCAATCAACAACGTCTAAAATAACCTGTAAACGTTTGCGAAATTCTCCTTTAGGGTGACCACCTTTGACTTCGCCAAAAATTTTAAAATCTGCTTCAGGGGAATCACAAACTATATAGGTTGGCCACCCCATTTCTTTTTTATCGGGATACTGCGCCAGCAAAA
>JBBSPC010000066.1:0-24951 GCA_038259125.1 Chroococcales cyanobacterium
AAGAGCTTATGACTTTGTTTCTCAAGAATTGAGAGCAGCAGAAGATCCTGAGTTTGAAACCTTCTACACTAAAAACATCTTGCTCAACGAAGGTCTAAGAGCATGGATGGCATCACAAGACCAACCACATCAAAACTTTGAGTTTCCTGAAGAAGTATTGCCTCGTGGTAACGCGCTGTAAGAAACGCCAGAAATTTTGTGCAGGTGAGGATAAGATCATTCTCACTTGTTGATGTGAATCGTATTTGGTTCTAGGTAAACCCCTCAAAAGCGAGGGGTTTATTTTGTAAATAGCTATGATGATTATCTAAATAACCTCAGTTCGGGTTAAGAAAATTAGTTAGATCCTGGTTCATCAACGGCGACACATAATAAGGATTAACCAAAATCTAAGATCTATCTAGTAAGACTCAAATAACAAGGTTGGCAGGCTCTCTTATCAGGCAAGAAAAATTGCGATCGCTTAATCGGATACTATATTTATAATTTATGTATTTTTCAACTCATTAACAACACTAGCCAATTAAGTCTTTAAGATTTGAGGACGAGCGAGTTATTCCACCACTGCTAAGCTGAGCTTCAATTTAAGTTTTAGGAGCATTTTATGAAAACTAATATTCGCTGGGTTAAGGCAATTCTTCTAGGAGTTCTAACCTTAATTACCATCATTGCCTGTAGCAGTCAGCCAGAGGTGGAGACGAACCAAAATGCAGCCAATGCACCTGTGGCTGAGTTAAAACAGTTGGAGTTTGGCGTTGGTCCTTATTTTCCAACTCCCAATAAAAATCGCCAGTAGTTCGATCCTCTGTTTAAAGAACTAGCACGACAGGTTAATCTTCCAGCCAAGGTAACAGTTACCGAGGACTGGATTGGAATTTCTGAAGCCTTGCGATCGCGTACCTTAGATGCAGCTTGGTTAGGACCGTGGGGATATGTGCTTGCTAATCATAATGAACCTTCAATTCAGGCGATCGCTACAGTTAAGTATAAAGATAAACCCACTTATTATTCTGTTTTAATGGCTCGCGCTGATGCCCCATTCGATACCCTGGACGAGGCAATTGCTCAAAGTAAAGCAGGGTCAAAGCTAAAGCTGAGTCTGGCTGACGTGGGTTCTACCTCTGGTTGGTTGATTCCTACGGGCGAATTTAAGCACCGTGGTATCGACCCCAAGGAGGTCTTTGACTATAGTGAGGGGGCTAGTCATGCAGCGCAGGCGATCGCCGTTATTAGCGGGCAGGTGGATATTGCCTCAGATTATGACCGCAACCTAGACGTGTTGACAAGTGAAGGACGGATTGATAAATCCAAGCTCAAGATTATTTGGCAATCTGATCCTTTGCCCAATGACCCGATTGCGATTCGAGGCGGTTTGCCAGAAAAGCTCCAAACTCAGCTACAGCAATCATTGGTGAACCTGTCTCCAGAACAGGCGAAAGAATTATTACCAGAAAATTATACGGGTTTTGTGGCATCCGACGGCAGCAATTACGAACCAATTCGAGAAATTGGTAAGTTGGTGGGCAAATTAAAATGACGGAACGAACACCATCAATAGGTGAAAAGCTCTACCCGCTTACATACAAGGATATTTTACAAGCCGAACGCAATCGACGTGGTGGACTGTGGCGCGTATTAAAACGAGGATTTTGGGGACTGTTAGGTTTAGCGGTTCTAGTCGCCAGTATCCAAACTGCCGAAGTCTCGGTTGAGAAATTATGGCAAGGATTGCCTCGTCTGGGAGACTGGCTAACAAAACTGTGGCCTCCTGATTTCTCGGAATTACCGTTTTTTCTGGCAGCTACTTGGGAAACTTTAGCGATCGCCATTCTGGGTACGGTCGCAGCAATTATAGTGGCAGTTCCCTTAGCTATTCTCGTTGCCAGAAACATTACTCCCTTACCGCTATTAGCAACTCCACTGAGATTTTTTTTAAATCTTTTACGGGGTATTGATACAGCGATTTTTGCGCTGTTTTTCGTATCTATTGTCGGCTTAGGACCTTTTGCTGGCTTACTGGGAGTAGCATTTCACTCTACTGGTTCGATGGCAAAACTCTATGGAGAAGTCCTGGAAACCATTACCCCCGAACCAATTGAAGCGATTGAAGCCACAGGAACTGATCGCATCCGTACCTTTGCCTTTACTGTCTTGCCTGAAGCAATGCCTGGACTAATTAGTATTAGCTTATATCTGTGGGAATTTAACGTTCGTTCTTCGGTAATTTTGGGTATTGTCGGGGCTGGCGGTATTGGTTACGAATTGCTGGTTAGCTTGAAACTACTAGACTTTCCCCGTCTGGCTACCATTTTGATTTTGATTCTAGGGATGGTTAGTTTAATTGATGCCCTCAGTGCTTACCTGCGGAAAAGGTTAGCTTAACTATCCAGCTATTTTTGAGAAACGGTATTATTAATTTTCTTATTTTTGATTGTAGAAATCATGCTGACTGTTGAACATCTTACCAAGTCTTATGGCAATACATTCGCCCTCAAAGATATCAACTTTGAGGTCGAACCCCATACATTTACAGCAATTCTCGGCTCTTCTGGTGCGGGAAAAACCACGCTGCTGCGCTGCATTCTTCAACTAGTGCGACCCGACCAAGGACGCATCTGGTTTCAGGGACAGGATTTAACCAATTGTTCTCCCCAAGATTTGCGTAACAGTCGTACACAAATTGCTACAGTAGCCCAACAATTTAACCTGGTACGTCGTCGCAATGCTTTGGAAAATTGCTTGGGAGGACGCTTGCAGGACTTGGCCTTATGGCGTTGTTTACTGGGGATTTTTCCCCTCAGCTTGCTAAATGAAGCAATGGCTGCACTAGAGCGAGTACAACTACTGGATGTAGCATTTCAACGCGCCGATCGCCTGTCTGGGGGACAAAAGCAGCGTGTCGCGATCGCTCGTGCTTTAACCCAAAAGGCACGTCTAATTTTAGCAGATGAACCAATTGCTAGCCTTGACCCAGAAACGGCTCACATTGTTTTGAGTTTATTGCGATCGCTGTGTACTCAAGAAGGACTGACGGTCATCTGCAATCTCCATCAAGTTGAATTGGCAATCCAATATAGCGATAGTCTTTTGGGTATTAAAGGCGGAAAACTCTTGCTGGATCTGCCGACCAGTAAATTGAGTACCTCGGATATTAACCGCATTTATCGGTAAAAAATAACGACGGCTAGCTTACTGTCTATAGATTTTATTTTTTTCTTTTGAGATTCGCTTGACGGGAGAAATGCCCTGTTGCTAAAAAGCAAGCTGTGGCTAATCCCTTGCTTCCACTTCCGTATTAAAGAATTAGAAGATAAGCAAACTAGACTATGATTTTTAACTGCTCCACGATAGGCTAGATAATAGTAATTTACGAATTGATTATTATTAGCTGCAAATTTATTTTATAAAATTTAAAGGTTATCTAATTTCAGTTTATGGCGATTGTAAATTTGCTATTGACCGTTAATTTTTAGCCCATAGCTTTGTTTAATTACGACCAGATTATTACACAGGATAGTTAATTGTGCCAAAGCCAAAAGCCGGCATTGTTTATAACGATATCAAGCCAGTTGCTTGCAAGATTGCATCCGAAACAGAAGAAAAACTCACTGCTGCTGGCTGGGATGTACGTCTAACCACTGGAGTAGGAGGCATTCTGGAATATTCAACTCCAGGGAGTCATGTCTGTCATACCAAAATTGAGCAATTGACCCCCTCCAACTTCGATCAAGATGTCAAATTTGCTGTAGTCTTAGGTGGCGATGGCACAGTCTTGTCTGCCTGTAGACAACTTGCCCCCTGTAGAATACCTTTGCTGACTGTAAATACAGGTCACATGGGTTTTTTGACCGAAACCTTTCTTAGTCATTTAGACGAAGCTATAGACAAGCTTTTGGTTCAAGACTACAAGATAGAAGAGCGTTCTATGCTCACGGTCAGAGTATTTCGTAATAATGCTTTATTATGGGAAGCATTAAGCCTTAACGAGATGGTTTTGCATCGAGAACCACTTACTAGTATGTGCCATTTTGAAATACAAATTGGTGAACACGCACCAGTAGATGTAGCAGCAGACGGCATTATAATCTCTACTCCTACAGGCTCTACTGCCTATTCCTTGAGTGCAGGAGGACCTGTAGTTACTCCTGAAGTTCCTGTATTGCAGCTTGCGCCAATTTGCCCTCATTCCCTGGCTTCTAGAGCATTGGTATTTAGCGATCGCGAACCTGTTAAAATATTTCCCGCCACTGCTAATCGGATGGTAATGGTGGTGGATGGCAACGGTGGATGCTATATTTTGCCTGACGATCATATTCAAATTGAAAAATCAGTTTATCCTGCTCGTTTTATTCGTCTCCAATCCCCTGAGTTTTTCCGTGTCTTGAGAGAAAAGCTAGGCTGGGGACTGCCCCATATTGCCAAACCAACTTCAGTTGAGCTTCCTTAAACAAGCTTGATTACAGTTATTTGATACTGTCTTTAAACAAACTAGTGAGAAAAATATATTGCTAGCTGCTGAATGATTACCGATGATTCTCTCAACCTAGAATGGTAAACATATGACCACTAATATAGATCCATCGTTAATTCTCCTACTTACCGACAGTACTTTTGCTCACGCAGCTAGTCAGGATATTCAAGCTGTTGGTTATTCTGTCGTTGTCGAAAAGGTCACAAAAGGATGGTCAAAGCTGAGCCAGTACAAACCAGCTATGGTCATTTTTGACCAGGTTTTTACAGGACAACTAGGACTTGATTTGTGTCGTCAATTAAGAAATGCCCAAGAGCGAATACCTGTCTTGATGTTAGTCGAACAAGAAACCGTTGCCGAAAGAGTAGCTTGTTTAGAGGCTGGAGCAGATGATTACTTGCTCAAACCCTATCAACGAGACAAACTGTTAGAGCAGATTGATCTTTATCTTCAGCCAGAAGTTAATAGCTCCCAACAGTTGAGGTTTGGAGAATTAGTCTTGGATTTGAGTACTCGTCAGGTAGTTAGAAGCGATCGGCTTATAGATTTAACCATGAAAGAGTTTGAGCTGCTCAAATACCTAATGTCAAATCCTCAACAGGTGATGACCAGAGAAGAAATAATTGAAAACGTTTGGGGATACGATTATCGCGGAGAATCTAACGTCATCGAAGTGTATATTCGCTATTTACGACTTAAAATAGAAAGCCAAAACCATAAAAGATTAATCCAAACAGTTAGAGGTATTGGTTATGTTTTACGAGAGCCTTAAATGATTAAACTAAAAATTAGCCTTATATTCTTGATTTTATTATCTGGTTGTTCTTCCTTGGTTAATACCCAAAAAACTATAGCCAATGCTTCAGAAGAGATTCAACAAGGACAGATGTTACCTATTACTGCTGCTGCTGAGATGGCAGGAGAAACTATTCAATTAGAGGTCGCCCAGACTCCAGAACAACAGGCTATAGGCTTAATGTTTCGCGAGTCTTTAGCAGATGATCGAGGAATGTTATTTCCTTTTGCCCAAGAGCGCATCGCCAGCTTTTGGATGAAAAATGTATCTATGTCTTTAGATATGATTTTCTTAAATGGCAACCAGATTGTGAGCATTGCTGCTGATGTACCTCCTTGTAAAGCTGAACCATGTCCTATATATGGACCTGGTGCTTTGGTAAATAAAGTAATTGAATTAAGAGGCGGAAGAGCCAAAGAGCTTGGAATCAAGGCAGGGGATAAAATAATGATTCGCAAATCAGATTCTTGAAAAATCGAAATCTAAAGCAAATCTGGTATTATAAGGCGATCTCCAGATTCTAAGCTACCATTGAGCAACTTAATTGTTGGCAAGGCAATATTGTTTAGTAACGATTAATTTTGCTTGCAAGTTTATCACTTCAGACCAGATTTCTATCAATAGGTAGAGTGTAAAAAGAGGATTAAATATTATCTTTTTTATACTTGCTGAAATTAAGTGATATTACTGACCAATATATGTCATTATAGAAATTCTTAATTTGTTGAACCGCAAAGAAATTAATTGCTAAGAAAATTGAAGTTTTAAGCGACTGTGATTTGAAACACGGGCAAAGTTTTATTTATTTTCAACAATAGTAAGAATTCGGACTTAGTGCAGCTTAAGCTTAATTTTTGCTATTCAAGCAATACATTATATCTACGAATTAATCTAAGAACTTAAAATAAAAGGTCAATAGTCATGAAACCAGCCATGTATAAGAATTTTGTTAAATTTTTAAAAGAAGAATTATTTCTTTCTCCCGATTCTATCAATATTGTCCAACGCGCTGTGGAAGATCAGCCCGCACCTATTCCCATGATTTTGTGGCAGTATGGTTTAGTTACCTTAGAAGAGCTAGACCGTATTTATGATTGGCTTCACAGCAAAACTAAATTTGATATTAGCTAAAGGCATTGAATGATTAGAATGTTGAGCCAGCATTTAGCAAGCTAGATGATTCTTTACATACATGGCTAGGTTCATTTAATTTAATTTGCTGAGTTATTGCGTTTGCTCATTTTAATTTTTAACAAAGCTTTTGGGTTTAAGTTCCCTGTTCTATCTCGAAGCGATAAAGAGTTTTAATTAATTAGCTACCGCGAAGCGGTTCAATCATAGTTCTACGCAACAAATCCAGGGCAGAACAAGAACTCAGATAACGAGTCAGTTCGCGCCCTCTTTGTTTGCCAAACTTATACTCTTGAATAATAGTCTTATTTTCTGGAGTGGCAAGACCTATATAAACTAAACCTATGGGTTTATTGGTTGTATCGCCTCCAGGTCCCGCTATACCAGTGATACTAATACCCCAGTCGGTATGTAGCTGTTGCTTAACTCCTAAAGCCATTTGCTTGGCAACAGTTTCACTCACTGCCCCATACTCAACTAAATCTTGAGAATTAACGTTTAATAAACCTTCTTTGATCTGGTTAGCATAGGCAATTATTCCTCCTAAAAAATAGCTGGAGCTACCAGGAGTTTCCGTCAGCATGGCTCCTAAGCCTCCTCCAGTGCAAGATTCGGCAACGCTTAAAGTCTGCTGGGCAGCCTGTAATAGCTTCCCGACTACTGAAGCTAAAGTTTCTTCATTACTACCAAAATAATTGAGTCCAGCAATATTTTTTATTTCTGTAGCTACAGGCTCAATTATCGCCTGAGCTTGGGCTTGAGAAGCAGCTTTGGCTGAAACTCGTAGGCGAACTTCTCCCTTACCAGCATAGGGAGCAACGGTAGGGTTATCAAACTCAAACAGATGGTTTACCTGTTCTGCTAGAGCCGACTCGCCAATACCGCGAAAACGCATCATTTCGCTATAAATAATGTTTTTACCCCAACCTTGACTTTTCAAAAAGGGTACGGCGGTTTCTTGCCACATTCGGTGCATTTCTGAAGGAACTCCAGGAAAAGTCATAATAGTAATGCCATCTTTTGGCTGCCAGATAATACCTGGAGCTGTTCCTGTAGGGTTAGGTAAAGTCTTGGCACCCTGGGGTACTAATGCCTGTTTGCGGTTACTAGGGGTCATCTCTCGCCCCACTAAAGCAAATTTGCTGGTTATGTCTTGAATTATCGCCCGATCTTCGACGAGAGGAGTATTAAAAAAGCTAGCAATTGTCTCGTTGGTCAAATCATCTGGCGTTGGTCCTAAACCACCAGTAAAAATTAAGATTGATGAGCGATCGCACGCAATATCTAATACTTGGTGAATCCGAGCCACATTATCACCAACCACTGTTTGATAGTAATGGGGAATACCTAAGCTGGCTAACTCTTGAGCTAGATACTGACAGTTGGTATTAAGAATATCGCCTAAAAGTAATTCTGTACCAATACAAATAATTTCTGCGCTCATTGAATGTATTTATGAAAAACTATATTTCTTATAAAAGAGGGTGAGATTGGCAAGGTGGGCAAAAATCTTGTTTAGATATGTTTTTGAGTCAGAGATTACTCCGTCCGTTTAGGGCGGAGCCTGCTCTGACCGTTGGTCAAAATTGAATTTTGCCCACCCGACTACTTATGGCTGTGGCGCGATCGCCAAACTTGCCAAACTTGCCAAACTTGCCAGATTAATAACATTGTTGCACCAATAGCGTAGCCCCAGCCACTAGGAATATTAGAAAAACCTAAAGCCA
The DNA here is from genome assembly GCA_038259125.1 of Chroococcales cyanobacterium. Lineage (GTDB taxonomy): Bacteria > Cyanobacteriota > Cyanobacteriia > Cyanobacteriales > Xenococcaceae > Waterburya. The sequence continues at coordinate 8,126 of JBBSPC010000066.1, forward strand.
AACTACCGACCCAAAAAGTCAGGGTGTAAATCAACAAAACAGTTTGACGCTGAGAGATGCCTGATTTGAGTAACCAGTGGTGAAAATGGCTTTTATCGGCAACAAAAGGAGACTTACCTTTGCAAATTCGCGAAAGAATTACCGCCGACGCATCTAAAATAGGCACTGCCAAAATTAGATAAGGTAAGACAACAGCGGTGATAAAAGTGGTTTTAACCAAACCAATTATACCCACTGCTGCCAGGGTAAAGCCCATAAAATACGCTCCCCCATCCCCCATAAAAATTTGAGCAGGATTGAAGTTATAGCGCAAAAAACCCAAAGCCCCTCCCGCCAAAGCAGCAGCAATCAAGGCAGCAGCAGGCTGATTCATAAATAGGGTTACTACCAGCATTACAAAGGCAGCAATCCCAGAAACTCCTGCTGCTAAACCGTCGACGCCATCAATCCAGTTGATCGCATTAGCCATGCCCACTAACCAAACTACGGTAATGGGCAGACTAAGCCAGTAAATCTTGATTAAAGAGTATACGGGAAAAGACAGAAATTCGATGCGAACTCCTAGATACCAACAGCCAGTTGCCACAGCAATTTGCATCAAGAGCCGTGAAATAGGAGTGAGATTAAATAGGTCATCAGCAAAACCAATCCCAAAGAAAAGAATACTGCCAATAATAACGACCTTAATTTCGGTTAACTTGTGGGGAGCTAAGGCAGAAAATCCTCCTAAAAGCCAAACAATTAGTAAGGCAGTCATTGTTCCGGCAAAGATCGAAACCCCGCCAACGCGCACAACGGGGTCTTTATGAATTTTTCTAGCATTTGGTCGATCTACGATACCCAACTTCAAACCTAAGGTTTTAACGTCGGGTATAGTCCATAACACAAAAGTTACAGAAACCAGAAAAGCAATCAGATGATATAGTTCCATAGACATCTGATAGGAGTTCTCGAACACCTAAAAATAAAAGTACAAAGTAGACCAACCGTCAAAGATTACTCACTCCTATATAGACCAAGTAATCTTTGACAAGATAACGCTTTCGTTTTCTCAACCTTTAATTTTGGTAGGTACAGGAATCTCCAAATAAGGATAAAGAGGAAAGCGATCGCATAATGCTGCTACCCGATTTAGACAATCACTTTGAATAGCCTCGTCTTCGGGGCGGAGTAATTTGTCTGCGACAATATTAGCAATCTCTTGGAATTCTGTCGCCCCCATTCCTCTTGTTGTCATAGCAGGAGAACCTAAACGTAGCCCGCTAGTCACAAAAGGAGACTCAGGATCGAAGGGAACAGTGTTTTTGTTGGCAGTAATATTAACTTGACTAACTAAAGCATCTGCTTTTTTGCCCGTCATGCCGATACTACGTAGGTCAAGTAAAAGTAAATGGTTGTCTGTACCGTCGGATACTAGCTTGATGTTTCTAGCTCTAAAAGCTTCTCCCATTGCTTGAGCGTTGGCAATTACTTGGGCGGAATACTCTTTAAATTCTGGCTTGAGTGCCTCGCCAAACGCCACTGCTTTAGCAGCGATCGCGTGTTCTAAGGGACCACCTTGAGTACCAGGGAATACGGATTTGTTTAATTTTTTACCCAACTCAGGATCGCGACTCAAAATCAAACCGCCTCTAGGTCCTCTAAGGGTTTTATGGGTAGTAGTAGTTACTACATCACAATAGGGAACAGGATTGGGGTGATGTCCTGTAGCCACTAAACCAGCAATATGAGCAATATCTGCTAGTAAGTATGCGCCAATTTCATCAGCAATTTCTCTAAATTTAGCAAAATCTATAGTGCGAGAATAGGCAGAGTAACCACAAATAATAAGTTTAGGACGTTCAGCCAGAGCTAATTCTCTTATTTGCTCAAAATCTAGCTGTTCTGTTTCTTTGTTTACGCCATACTGAACGACGTTAAACCACTTTCCTGAGACGTTTACAGGCGAGCCGTGGGTTAGGTGTCCACCGTGGGACAAGTCCATACCCATAATAGTGTCTCCAGGCTCTATTAAAGTAAGAAACACGGCAAAATTTGCCTGTGCGCCAGAGTGAGGTTGTACATTTGCCATAGCTGCACCAAAAAGCTGCTTGGCACGGTCTATGGCCAACTGTTCGGCACGATCAATAAATTCACAACCGCCATAGTAGCGTTTGCCTGGTAAGCCTTCAGCGTACTTATTGGTCAGTACTGAACCCTGTGCTGCCAAAACTGCGGGAGAGGTAAAGTTTTCGCTCGCAATTAGCTCCAGGTGCGATCGCTGACGCTTTAATTCTAAATCGATAATTTCCGCAATGGCTGGGTCTGTTTGAGCCAGAAAATCTAAGTTAGTTTGAGTCACTGTTCTAATTCTGTATTTATTTTGATAAGTTGTAATCTATGCTAGCCAATTCATTGTTTCCTTAAAAGCATCATCTCTAGGATAGCTAAACGATGAGAGATCGCTTAATGCTAAAGCTGACCGCTTTTTGGTTTTATTACTATCAATAAAAGGAAATGGTAAACTACCACATCAAACTGCTTATAAATTAGCATAGGCTTCCTCATCCACCGCCAATAAACACTCTAGTTTCAATGCTGGTGCGATTAATCTTGATACTCCCCATCAGTACTTTCTACTTTACTATAGTTACTCAACCATTTTCTTCATTTAATTTGGGTAGATACTTTGCTTTCATTTGGTTGACGATAAGTATGTAAAATCTGAAAAAATTTATCAAAATCAAAGCTTCTAGGGTCAAATCTCTGACCAGATCGATCTACATTTTTATGGGTAGTAATGCGGTTATCTGGAATGTTGCTCAGGGATAACAGCCAAGCCAAAGCCTGATATTGAGCATCTGTATAACCACTGTGGCTAGGCTGATTTTTGCGTCCATCTAGTGGTGTTTCTAAAGATATATGATAGGCAAAATTATTTACTGATGGCGGTAAATCAATATTAGTCTTAACTGTTTCAATTCCTTGACTAGTCTCAAATACCGAGTTTCCTGCCCCAAAAGCCCGTTTATCAGATGGGACAAGATAAATAATCATGCCATCGAGAGTAATTAAAGCATGGTAACTAACTTGCTTCCTAATATTATTATGAGGTGTTCTAAAAGTGTTAATAGCACTCATAGCCGAACCAACGGTTTCATGCAGCACGGCGATCGCTGAATAATTTACAGGATTACCATAAACGTCAGTGCTAAAGCGATCGCCGTAGTTACTAGGATCGGCAATGGCGATTGTATACCTAGGTTTATATTCTTCAAAAGCTTTAGTAGTCTTAAACGTAGCTGGGACTACAGAAGACACTTGGGGGTTTGCTTTGGGGGGAGGCTGAACCTTCTCCTTAGCTGGGGGAATTGGCTTGGCTATTTCTGGGGCTTGAAGAGGATGTTTGTTTTCTGGGGCAATATTTTTGGTGGGGGCAATATTTATATTCTGGCTAAGACATTGATTTGAGCTAGGGTAAACATATTTGTCTTCACAGGGATCGGATTTAGCAGTTCTATCTTGGTGTTGCAGCCATTGATTTAAGCCAATTAGAGAAAGGGCGATCGCAGTTGAAATAATAATTATTGGCTTATGAGAGCGCAGATAAAAGAAAAATGAGTTTGCTTTCATAGATTGTAAGACGATGATTATTGCTAGTGTTCCCCTAAAGCAGCAAAGAAGAAAAGTCCTGGCTAAAATTGACCAGAACTTTTTTTAAAGCCGAAATCATTTTTGACAGTTAATTTTGCGGGCATTCTGAGCAATCGTGCTGATTAAACCAATAAATTAGTTCAAAATTTATTGATTTCGTCTGACCAAATTTTAACTAAATTATTAATAGTTTGCTCCCAAGTCCATTGTTGAGAAAGTTCTTTTGCTTTTATCCCCATTGATTGACGCAAATTAATATTAGAGATTAACAAATTTAGTTTATCTAAGAAATCTGCTTGATTCTGAGGTTGATATAGAAAGCCAGTTTCCCCATCTTTAATAGTATCTATAACTCCTCCTGCTCGTGGCGCGATCGCAGGTATTCCCGCAGCAGCAGCCTCAATAACAGTCAAACCTCTAGTTTCTTTTTCGGAATTAGTGATAAATATATCGCTATTAGTTAGCAGCATAGGTACAGTTTCAGGTGCGCTTCTACCTAATAAATAAACATTAGGCGTTAGTTGTTTTAAAGATGCTTCTATTTCATCTTTAAGTGCGCCATCTCCAGCAATAATAATAGCAATTTGGTTTAGGATATCGGGCGATAAATTAGCCAGAGATTTTAAAGTAAAGTTCCAGCCTTTGTCGGGAGTTAAACGTCCCAAAAATATTAGTTTTATTTTGTTTTCTATATTATGTATTTTGTACTGGTTGCTAAAAAAATCAAAATTCTTACTATTAGCAAAATATTTTGAATTGTACCCAAGTAAATCAGCACAATAAATGTTTTTAACACCTAGTTTGGTAAGCTTTTGTGCAGTTACAGAACTAGATACTAAGGTTAAATCATAAGCATTATATATTTTGGTAAAGATCGAAGCTAATACCTTTTTGATTAACTTGTTAATACCCAGTGGTGATTTAAAATAATCATCAAAATAATCACTATAGTTGGTATGAAACCAGGCTATACAGGGAATATTATTTTGCCTAGCATACTTCACTCCAGGTAGTTTTAGAAAGCAAAAACCTAATCTTTCTGCTTCATCAACATGAATAATATCTGGCTGAAACTCTTTTAATTCCTTGATTACTCTTTGATAGGATTTAATCGTAACATCTCTTTCAAAGTCTAAAGCGACAGATTTTATACTAGCAAGATTAATTACTTTGACGTTAGGAAATATCTCACCAATATATTCTTGATAGTCGGGATAAATATGCTTAATAGGTTGATAGTCTGGACAAAATACTATTATATGGTGTCCTAAAATACTAAGTTGCTTCAACCTATTCAATACGGCAATAGTCACACCATCTATTACGGGAAAAAAGCTGGAACATATAACTGCTATTTTCATTATATTTTTGCTAAACTATTTTTGTAAGGGCGGATGAATGCTCGTCTTTACCTGTTTAACCAACCATAAATCTAAAGGAAATTCATCAGCACTAAACACATGAGATTTATATACTTGTTTGAAATTAATTTGCATATTATCTTGTAATTTTTGTTTTAACTGTAAAGATGGCTTTAAGACATATATATTTTCAAACTTTTTAATGTATTTATCTAAGTTTTCTCCCTGATTAACAACTTTATATTTAACCTGCGGAGATAAAGAATAGGCTAGAGAAAAAGCATCCATAGTACTACTATATTCCGCAACTAATAAAGCTGAATTGTTTTGATTTATTAGTTGCGCGATCGCAGGATTATTAATATTTCTTCCCTTCTGATAAAACGGTGACAGGGTTAGGTTACGCACACAGGAAAAAATACCTAGCGTTAGAAAAGCTACAACCACAAACTGCCAAAATTTTTGTCTTTGAATAGCTGTAATTTTACTACCCAATGTATATGCAACTGCTATTAGAATCCCTAACTGTAGCGGAATTAAATATCTGGGTGCAGTTGAACTTTGCCCTTGATTAATAATATCAGCCAGCAGCAATGGTACTGGTAGAGAAAGCATTAAAGTAATAATAAAAAGCCAGCGATCGCGTTTGGTATTTACTATCAAGTAATATATAGAATAAACAGATAAGCTCAAGATACATAAAGCAACTAATGCGCCAATTATAGTTATCCAATCTAAATATATATAGTTAAACAGTAATAATATACTGCTAATAATAGTTAAACACAAGGCAAATTTGGCTGGCTTTTTTTTCCAGCTTGAAGATAGTTTTATGGCAGCAGAAGTAGAAATAATTATTGTAATTAAAGCTATGGCTGTATGAATCGGATTGGAATTTTGAGATATGGGTAAATCGCCAAATGTTAATAAATTTGTACCAATGTAGACGGCAATAATATCAGGTATGTTGAAATTGCCTCTCATCCAGCTAGTATTTTTATGTAATAAATTTATATTATTAATAATTACTAAGATCCAGGGAATAAAAATTATGAGAGAAATAAGAGAAAATAATACATAGTTTTTGCTGACTTTTAAACGCTTCTTAGATAAGGTGAGCAAAAAATAAATGCCTTGAAAAAAAGCTACATACAGCGAAAATAACGAGGTATAAAAACCTATTATCAAACTAAAGCTGTATAATATCCAAGATTGCTTATTATTGAGTTTAATTGCCCTTAAAAAACTCGCACTCATTAATAACATAGCTACCGTCCATAAACTATAGGGACGCGCTTCTTGAGCATAAGCCACATAAAAAGGCGAAACGCTCATCAACATAACAGCTAACCAACTAATTAAACGTCTGTTAAATAATTCCTGACATAGCCAGTACAAGCTTGGAAAAACTAATAAGCTTATGAAAGCGGAAAAACTCCGTATAATAGATATTGAACCTCCCCATAATTGCATCCAGACTCTGATTAATAAAAAATAAAGCGGAGCGTGTTCTGGACTTTTAGTTAAAGCATTAAAACTATCTCTAAAAGTTTTATCAGGACTTAATCTCTGATAAGAAAACAAAGCCTTGCGATCAAGAATCCCCTGCTGTATCAAATTATTAGTAACCTCTGGAATAGAGTAGCCAGAAGCCCTAACTGCGGTAGAAACCTCATCTACCCAAAATACTTTGCTTTCTAAATTGGTAAAACGAAACAAAAATCCTAGTAATAATATAATTACTAATAAAATTACTGTAGATGGATCAAAGATTTTTTGATACTTTTCAAAAGACATTTATCATCAAAAAAAGCTAATATAAACTGTGATTTAAAGAATTAAATAATGTTATCAATACTTTTGAGGCATAAAACCGCAGTTACAGGAAACAAAAATAACACTTATCATGGCATAATACTTTTATTGTCGGTGCTGTTTTTAATTTTGCGATCCGCAGGCTGCGCGACAGCGCAATCGTCCCAGGCAGATTCGACTTCAATTAAACAGCTTCAAGCTGATTCTTCTGCTATTTTTGGCACTAAAGGACAAAAACACTGGTATATTCAGGGTGCAGTAGCAACTACCTTGGATAACGAAGAATCCGATCCTCGTCGCTTTGCTTTGCTGGGTGCAGGAATATCTAAATTTTTATTTAATGGTCATAGCATCAATCTAGAATTAAACACTATCTATTTCAATCAACCAGATAACAATGCTCTTGGACTTAATCTAGCCCTTTTGATGCGATGGCATTTTATTCGTAAACCCAATTGGTCGCTTTATGTTGATGGGGGTGCGGGAGTCCTAGGTACGACTAGCGATGTTCCCAGTAAAGGAGCAAGCTTTAACTTTACCCCCCAAGCTGGAGGCGGAGTGAGTTTTAAACTCAAGCATGAAAGAAGGCTGATGTTAGGGTTGCGCTGGTATCATATTTCTCATGCAGACTTATTTGGAGCTAATCCTGGCAGGGATAGCATTATGGGCTATGTTGGCTTAAAGTTTCCTCGCTAATTTCTATAGGCAAAAACTAATATGAAATCCAAAAAAGAATGCTACACATCAAAAGACAAGATAAAATCGCAAGATAGATATTAAATGCTTATAGCTTAGAGCTTATAGCTAAAAACCGAATTATTTGTAGCGAACATCTATGTATTTCATATAATTTAATATTTTTCTATATAGTAATTTGTGCAGGTAGTTCAAAAGCTTGGACTTGCGAACAGTATTACTATTATATTAATCTCATATCTAAAATCGGCAACGTCTTTTATTTTGCTGGAATTAATTGTTCTAGCTTTTGTTGCCAAGATTGCCCAGAAAAATCATGGTTTTGCTGTAAGAATAAGTAGCTACCAACCCCAAGAGTGAGAATAACTCCTAATAACAAGATGCTGATGATGCTCTTATTTTTACTTTTTTTCTGACTGTTTGTAGTTGAAACCTGCTCAGTCGTATTATATTTGGCTGTAGGCTGATTTAGAGTTTTAGTTTCAGCTATTGGTTTTTCTTTAACCATTACATTAGACTGGTCGAAACTTTTAGTAGCAGGTAAATGATTATCATGACTACCAAATGCTGACTTCGATTTTGTTTTTTGCAGATTAGCCTTATCTAGGTCAACGTTACGAATATCTGCCCCTGTAAGATCGGTGTTAGTCAAATTAGCATTGCTTAAATTGCTATTATTTAAAATCGCCTGAGTTAACTTAGCATTGCTTAAATTAGCTTTCTCGAAGTTAACTCCTTGCAGATTTGCTTGACTAAGATCCATGCCGCTCAAATTCCTGCCAACTGCACCCCGATTAACTATTTCCCAAACTGAGTACCATTTGAGATCCATCATAGTTTTGTGACTAAGTTTGGTTGTCTTTAAATTAGCAAACTTTAGTTCTGCATCTTTTAAATATGTACCATTACATGATGCTTTAGCTAGATTAGCATTAGTTAAGTTAGCATGACTTAAATAAGCATTTTTTAAATCGGCATTTTGCAAATTGGCTTTAGTCAAATCTGCTCGATAAAGATAAGCATTGCTAAGATTTGCACTATTTAAATTAGCGTTGACTAATTTAGCATTGCTAAGATCGGCGTTATTTAAATCAGCACGAAATAAATTACAATTGCTCAAATCAGCACCTGTAAAGTTTTTATTCTCTGCTGTATTGTTGACGATATCGTAAACACAACGGTTTTTATCAGCAATTATAGTTTTAGAATTTATTTTGGCTTGAGAAAAAATTACAAAGTCCAGACTTGCTCCTTTTAAATTAGCATCTTGTAAATTTGCTCTTAAAAGATTTGCTCCTTCCAAGTTGGCATTGTTTAGTTGAGCCTTACTCAGATCTGTATTGCTAAAGTTGGCAGATTTAAGATCTGCCTTGTGAAGATCGATACCGCTCAAGTTAATGTTACTAAGATTGGCATTAGATAAGTCTGGAACTACCCTATTATTTTTCTTATACCAGTTATTCCATACTGATACATCTTCTTTGATTAATGCCAAATGTTCCGTGTTTGCCATCTGAGATAATTTCCTAACTTTACTAATGTTTTTAAAGTGTCATACTGCCAAGTTAGTTTATAGATAAAACGATAATAAAGCTATTAAATATCGCCCAAGTTTCGTAGTATGACACCTTTGTATTTGATACAATACGCAATTAGCTTAATTTTACAAACAAAATTTACTTGCTGGACGAAATAGATGAGAATGTTGAGGATGATATAGGCGAGAACGAGTCGTTACGACTGATTGCAAAGCAGGACTTATTAAATACAGAGTAGTCCTAATAAGATTGTTTTTACGAGTAACCGCAGCCATCTCTGTTAAAGGAACCACCCAAATCTGTTCATCTTGCCAACCAACGCGGTAACAAACTGCCACAGGAGTATCTTGAGGATAATGTTCTAATAGCTTGGCTTGTGCCTTCTCTATATGACGAGCAGCTAGATAAAGACATAAACTAGCCCTGTGGGCAGCTAAAGAACTTAGTTCCTCTGCTTCAGGCACAGACGAAGCCTCGCCGCTGATTCTGGTCAAGATAATTGTTTGAACCAGTTCAGGAATAGTTAATTCAGTACTAAGTTTGGCAGCGGCAGCCTGAAAAGCACTAATGCCAGGAATAAGTTCAAAAGGAATCTCCGCTTCGGTAAAAGCCTGCATTTGTTCGCCGATCGCACTATATAAGGTAAGATCACCAGAATGTAGACGGACAACTGCTTTACCTTGCCTAACTCGTTCAATAGCCAGGGGAATTATCTGCTCTAGGGTTTTATTCCCTGTAGGGATTAATTCTGCATCAGTACGAACATCCTGCAATATTTGCTTAGGCACAAGGGAATCAGCATAGAGAATTACGTCTGCTTGAGCAAGAATTCTATAGGCTTTTAAAGTTAATAATTCTGGATCTCCAGGCCCTGCACCAATAATATAAACCGCAGGCTTGAGGGACGATTGAGTCAATGTCATTTTAATTGTGATTGTGTAGAAATTGATCGGTAATTAGTGTAAGGGCGAACGGCTGTTCGCCCTTACTACATCAGGTAAAGGACGCTTAAACCAATAAAGCCAGGCAAGAATCAATAATCCTAAAGCGATCGCGCTTAAGCTAACTACCTGAGCAATTTTGAAAGGTCCCAGCATCAAACTATCAGTACGCAACCATTCAATCCAAACTCGTCCTAAGCTATAGCTAATCAAATATACTGCTGCTAAAGTACCAGTTTTGAGATGATTATAATTTTTAAGTCCCCAGAAAAATAATGACAGCAGAAGAATAAAAACGCCAATATCCCACAGAGATTCGTACAAAAAAGTGGGATGAAAGTATGCAGAATCAAAAAACTCCACAGGACGATAGCGAGGTGCAATATAAAGCTTCCAAGGTAAATCTGTAGGTTTACCAAAGGCTTCGGAATTGAAGAAATTACCCCACCGTCCGATCGCCTGACCTAAGATCAAAGATGGTGCAATTAAGTCTAGTAATTGCCAAAGAGAAATACGATTCAATCGAGCAAAAAGAATTGTAGCTATCGTACCACCAATTATAGCTCCATGAATCGCAATACCGCCTTTCCAGATGGCGATAATATCTTCAGGGCGTTGAGCATATTCTTGCCATTCAAATAAAACATAATAAATTCTGGCGCAGGGGATAGCTCCGATAACCAGCCAGATAGCCAAATCGGCTAGGGCATCTGGATTTACCCCACGACGTTTGGCTAAATATTGTGACAAACTAACGCCAATTAAAACCGCTGAAGCAATTAATAAGCCATACCAACGAATCACAATCGGCCCGACTTCAAAAATAATCGGACCAGGAGATTGAAACTGAAAAGCAAATAACATATTTATCTAAGTTGGCAAGATTTTACTAGAACTTTGGTTCTTATATCTTATACTCGCTGATTATTATCTCAGGTTTTCAACACTCCCTCAAACAACCTCTAGCGATTTATCTATGGATTGTAACTACTGTGGAGATTGTGTAGTGTTTATCTGTGGCAGATCGGGTATCTTAAGCAGTCGCAAGTATCCTTTGAAAAAATATGGTACTAGTCCACAGGTTATATCTAGGACATTTTTATCCATTCTTATAGCTAAGTCTCTTAAGGTTCTCTTTCCATTGAGTAAGCGAGTTATGTTAGCTAGAATAACGTCTGGCAAATGTTTTTGTAATTCGTGATATTTCTTGAGCAGTGGAGCATGATGAGGAGAACAAGAGGCTAAACCCTTGGCACCCCAAATTGACCATTCTGTTTGAGAGCGAAAGAGGATTTGCTCTAGGTTAATGAACGCTAAAGACAAGCCAAAGCCAGCTTTGAGTAAATAGTGTGCTGAAGTCTTTTGCACTGCATACTTTAAACCGTTGTTATATTCTTTTTGCAACAAATCAAAAAATATCTCTTGGCTATGATTTTCAACTAAAGCTTTTACCTGTTCTGGCTTAACCATTTTCCGTTGGAGCAAAACATCGATCAAGCAATAATTTAGCGATCGCAATTCACTCTGGTTACGTAAAGCAATAGAATTAGTATCTACACCAGGACAGTAGCAAGCAAAATTTCTGCGCCAGGAGCGATTAACATGGTATCCTCCATCAGCCCATAAATATTTTCCTAAATAAAAAAATAATTCCCACTTTTGTTGATCATCTTGAGATGTTATGGTCAAAATACCTATGAATTTTTCTCGATGCAGAGCAATAAGTTGTTCACTTAGCTTACTATTAGCGTTCATGAAAATTATCGGCGAGTAAACAAAAAGTCAGTAATTAAGAACACAATCATAACCCTCAAAGTTGAAAACTGGTAGATGGTTATTGAGCAAGTTAGAATTCTAGATAATATTTGCCGTCTTCCATTTTGTAAAAAGCAAGCTCATCTCTTCCATACTCAGTGAGGGTTTCTTGGGTAACAGGCTCATATTTCTTTAGAGATCCAGAGCGTTCTAACTTACCCTTAAGCCATATACCAAATATTTGTAAGCTGTTTTTAGAACGAATATTCTTATTATTATCACCTTGAGTTCTCATGGGTATGATGTAGCCGTCGTCAGTGTATGCTTCAAAATCACCCTGAGGATAATACTCTTGTGAATTCAAATCCTTGTCAGCTATTAATTCAATTTCATACCAGGGGCGGGGTGTGATTAGACCCGTCTTCCTATTTAATCGACCCTTACCAAAATAAACATTTAGGTTTGACTGTTGTTTATCAACTACTCTCGATAAAGGAAAAACAAATCTGGGTAAATTATCTTTGGATACAGTTCTAGAATCGTATGTTGATAGATTACTCCACTGATTTTGAATCGTTGATAAAGCACTTTTCTTTTTAGTTGAAACGATGTTGCCAGCTTTATCTATGTTTATTGCATATTCTTGTGAATATAATTCTTCTAGAAAACTCACGATTGCATCTTTTTGCTGAGGAATTATTACAGGTAAAGTACATTCAATGTTAGTTTTTGTCCCACTACTTGAAAAGTTAGAAGAACCTACATATATACTTGATTCCGATTCTCTTTCAAAATAGTAAACCTTTCCGTGATAACGTCTGCCATTCGTTAGGTATACGCCTGAAACATTGCCATAGCTTTTGAGTGTAGAATTAAGCTTGATAAGAGCATCATATTTTTTCTGACTCAAGCCTTCGTAAAACGCCATTCCTAGCAGCAAGCGTGAGCTACCACCAGAATTGGCAATTCTTATAAAATCTGAAGTGTAAGTATTAATGATATCGAGCGATGTATAACCAGAAGCTATAGTAACGTTTGTAGCTTCTCTAAATTCTACATCGAGTACATTACAAAAATTACCACCATAGGCAGCTAAATTGGTAAACATAATTCTGCCTTAACCTTCTCCAAATAAGGCTTGATAGCTTGTGCAAAAGGTAATATGCCAACAGGAGGGACTGAATTGCCAATTTGTCTTCTTACCTCAGTGATTGTACCTTCAAAAATAAAATTATCAGGATAGCCAAAAAGTCTTGCCCTCTCACGATTAGTCAATGGTCTAGGTTCAGAATAGTGGTAGCCCCAAGTACCTCCCCCACCACCAGCGATAATTGTTGTAGAAGGTTTATCTGGATGCAAACGTCGATAAACATGAGATATCATGCCCTTTACATAGTGAGGTGAATCTTTGGGAATATCTGTAAAGTTACCGCCAGCAGGAATAAGCTTTAGCTTCTCAACAGTGCTAGGCTGAATGTTTTGATGCTGATTATTATGCTCTACTTTTTCAACGCCATAAAGTGCTTGCGAGGACGAAACATAGTTGTCAGGAGTATGGGTTGGTTGGGGAATTTCAAGACTATCTTTTATGTCTTTCCTAATGCCAATAATTAAAACTCGCTTTCTAAGCTGAGGCGTTCCATAATCAGCAAAGTTTACTAAGTGAGGTGTAGTTACGTAGCCATACTTACCCGTTAAAGAAAAGTCTTCAACAATTTGTTTAATAGCTTTACCTTTATTAGCAGTCATTAAACCTTTAACATTTTCAGCAATAAACATCAGTGGTTCAATTAAAGCAACAATATCTACAAAGTTTCGATATAGATTACCTCGTTCAGTTGTGATTCCGCCACGCTTCCAAATCATGGAAAAATCTTGGCAGGGAAAACCTCCCAAAATCAAATCTGCATTAGGTATTGTAGAATAGTCGAGCTTTTGTATATCTCCATGAACAATGTGCTTGCCTATATTTTTCTCGTATGTCTGACAAGCTTTTTGATCGATATCGTTTGCCCAAAGAATATTGAATCCAGCTTGGTCAAACCCCAAATCCATACCACCACAACCTGAAAACAAAGAAATAACATCTATTTTTTGTTTAGATTTTGTTGTAGATATGGGTTGATTAAATATGTTTAATTGAGTCATTAATTGGCTGGCTTTTAGAAAAATATTGTTTAATTACTTTAATTGCAGTTTTTAGTATCATGCAAAATCTGAGATCGCTTATTCATTACCGATTATTTTTAACATATTTGATGACTACTCTACGCAAAGGGAATGTAGCCAATCCTAGTATCATCAGTAAATACTCATAAATTTAAGATGGTAAATAATTTAGAATTGGGCAAGCTCTATTTGGTGGGGACTCCCATTGGCAACTTAGAAGATATTACCCTACGGGCAATTCGCACGCTGACAGAAGTTGATCTGATTGCAGCAGAAGATACACGCCGTACTGGCAAGTTATTACAGCATTTACAGATCAAGACTCCTCAACTGAGCTACAACGAGCATAATCATAACTCTCGCATCCAAGAGTTAATCAATCGTCTACAGCAGGGAGAAAGTATTGCTTTAGTTACAGATGCAGGAATGCCGAGTATTTCCGATCCTGGAGTTCAGTTAGTGCAAGTTGCGATCGCGCACAATATTAGAGTAATTCCTATTCCTGGAGGCACAGCCGTTATCAGTGCTTTGGCTGCATCGGGTTTGCCCACCGACAAATTTGTTTTTGAGGGCTTTTTACCCCAGAAAGAAACAGAGCGTATTGCTCGATTAGAATTATTACGTAGCGAAACTCGAACCGTAGTTTTTTATGAAGCACCTCACCGAATTATTAAAACTTTAACCGACTTAGCCAAGACAGTAGGAGCAGATAGAGAAATTGTCTTAGCACGGGAATTGACCAAAATACACGAGGAGTTTTGGCGGGGAAGCATTTTTAAGGCGATCGCTTTATACACAAAAGAACGTCAACCCAAGGGAGAATATACTTTAGTTTTAAAAGGCGCAGCCGAAACTAATTTAATCATCTCAGAAGCTGAACTAAAACTGGAATTGCAGCAGCTATTAGATCAGGGAATGACGCGATCGCAAGCTAGTCGTCATCTGGCAAAGCTAACCTCTCTATCGCGACGAGAAATTTATCAGCTAGATTTATCCCTCTTGTGTCACTTTCCGAAAACTAAATTACAATAGGAAAAGTTTTGGGTAGTTGTGAGGTAGAAAGGATAATGGATGTAGAATTACAGATCCTCAACAGGCGAGTGGAATAGCGCTTGGGTCTGTTGCGGAGGTTTCCCCCCGTTGAAGAACTGAACCAAGACAACTCCCTAGACACAAAGAACTTGTCCGCATATAGCATTTCTTCGCCTCAAACATTTAAAGCGATCGCGACTTACCTACAGTTTCCATCATAGATCGATATTGTTTGGCTTATAATGACTTATTTTCTGATGTAAGAAATTATGAATGTTTCAAATATTTACTTTTTCTTTCTGGATAAACTAACTTTTTTATTAGTTCTTAATTTCGGAGAGTGACAGAAGAGGGATAACTTATTTATCAGCGTCGGGGTTGGCTGTCCCTGCACAGGGATTAGCAGTTCCATTAGCAGGGGCAGTTTGAGTTGCATCATCACCAGTATTAGTTCCACCAGAATCAGGAGTAGCACAAGAAGTCACTAAACCTAAACTTAATACAGATGCAGCAACTAAAGTTCCCAGATATTTAACTTTCATATTTTTCTCTTGTAAATTTTAATTGCGACTATCTTACTAAAACAATTTGAATATTGCCTATATCATACAAAATCTAATCTAACCAAACCTTTGAAAATTTCCTGATAAGGTTCGGCTAATTTTACAAAAAAGTAGAGAACGTATTGGTTATCTCTCCAAAGCTATTAGCTGATGAAATGGTAGTCAAGAGATTAATTGAGAATAAGTAAACTTTGACAACGCATCAAAAATTTCATCATAATTATAAAGAGATTTCGAGCAAAAAGCTAACAGCTACGAACCTATAAATTACAACTAAGCTAATTATTGCTCAACGATTAATGACTTTAAATCTTTATTTTCTAAGACATGGCGAAACCGTTGCTAGCAAAACAGATGATTTCTGTGGAACTTCCGATGTGGAATTAACCCCTGAAGGAATAGTTATGGCAAAAGATTTTGCCGACGCTTATCAGTCTGTACCTTGGAAAGCTATTCTTTGTAGTCCGATGCGTCGTACTATTGCTACGGCAAAACCTTTGTGCGAACTTATCGGCATGGAAATGCAGTTGCGAGATGGTTTAAAAGAAATCAACTTTGGTGAGTGGGAAGGTAAAACTCCCGCCGAAGTTAATCGCGATTTTCACGATGAATATGTACGTTGGCAATCCGAACCTGGTTGGAATGCACCTCCTGGAGGGGAAAGAGCAATTGATATAGCCCGTCGTAGTTCTAGAGTAATCGAAGAAATTGAAGCAACCTATCTCGAAGGTAACGTGCTGGTAGTGGCACACAAAGCCACGATTCGGATTATACTTTGTTCTTTATTAGGAATTGATGTTGGACGTTATAGAGACAGGATTGATATGCCTGTGGCTGCGGTAAGCGTCTTAGAGTTTTGTCCTCAAGGACCAAGATTAATGAAATTGAGCGATCGCTTTCACCTTAAAACAATGAACAATGAACAGTAGTTATATAATTAGCCGACAGTAATTAATGTGGAGAGAAAAAAGGCGATCGCTAAGTGAACAATGCTCTACTATTTCAACAACCATTAAAATAATTCCCCCAAAGTCAATTGAACAAAGTCAATTGAAAAGATTTAGCAAAATCGGGAACAGGTAAAATATCGTTAGCATCCTCAAAAAATGCTGGTCGTCGTTTGGGATAGTAGGCGAATGCTTCAACGCCTAGCTGTATTTTAATGTAGATGTCTGTAAGGTTTATATAGTCATTCCAAATAGAAACCATACGAAAAAAGAAAACTGCGAGAAAGGACTTGTCCGCATCTAGTGCCTCAAACTCTCCTGACCTCTGACCTCTGACTTCTGAGTTAATACCAGTCAATCATGAGGAAATTAATTG
>JBBSPC010000067.1:0-24750 GCA_038259125.1 Chroococcales cyanobacterium
GTCTGGAATCGGTCTACCCTGTTGAATCCTCAGACTTTCCCAAAGGCGATCGCCAAAAGGAACTACTCGCGCCTCGGTTAATTTTGACCACACCGTAACTGCGTCATCGTTATCCAAAATTAGGGTATAGCCAGGAGTCGTAAAACCGCTTCCTCCAGCACCTATTAGGTCAATATCGTCAAGAGTTACCCTACTGTGGTTTCCTAAGTTATCCTGGGGAATTTCCCCTGTAGCAAGTTGAGAGAGGACAGCCTTACTTTTTGCGCCAACTAAACTAAATACCGTTGATGCTGCGGAAATATCTGTCAATTCAACTTTGTCAAAGGGAAAAATAAAGCGATCGAGCCAAGACAATAACTTCTCTCGGCGATTAGGAGATACTAGAACTAAGACTGCATCTTCGGTGACGTAGGCACTAGCTAAATCTAAGGTGCGGGCAGTGGAGGTAACAAATACAGTATTGCAAGCCTCTCCAGGCTTTAATTTTTCAAAATCATTGGTACTTTGGTTGTGAAGATAACGCAGACGATCATCGCCAGTAACTTTTAATAGTCCCCAGTTAGAGCGATCGCATATTGCCACACCATTATTAATCGCCTCTAAAGCTTGCTTCTCATTATTAAAACTTTGAGCAACGCTTGATTCATCAAAAATTGCTCCTGCTGTCTCTTGAATTTGTCTCAATTTCATTATATTTATTAAATTGTCCGAAAATTTTTGATAACTGGTCGCTAATTTAAAACTTGCAAGATGGGCAAATTTTAATCTTAAAGCATATCGACACGGTTCGTTTTTAGTTTGCCCACCCTACCTCTGTTCACTATTGAGGTAAAGTACTAAAGGCTTTTCTAACTGACTGCTGCGCCTTGGACTCTAACAACTGCCAGTCTACCTCGCCCGATTCGTCGATTAATCTTGTGTCCACCTCAACGGGATAAGCAGCTTCATTCTCCTGGCTAAAAAGATGTTCAACAGGCTCATATTCTTGAAAACAAACCTTATAGCAAAGTTCCCAGACATCAATCTCAACTTGGTAATTAGAGCGAGTCAAGCAAAGATGATAACCAGGAATGGGTGCGGTTACTTCTTTATATTTGCCTTTCCAGTCTGAGACTTCTAATTCTTTACGAATATTATCCACTACCCGCAGCATTGCTGGCTGCATTAGTAATTGAGCTTGTTCCCAAGCCAGCATATTCTTAAAAGTCGGTTTCATATCATTTTGCTTTTGCGCCCATAACTTAATTTTAGAATCATGCAGTCCTGATACGAAAATTAAGTTGTAATTTTACCTATAAATTTACAACTTAATAACGGAGTATGTCACGATACACAAAGAAGCAATCAAACCTAAAGGAGGCTAATTATGGTTAACGTAGCAGTCATTGACTATGAAATAGGAAACCTGCATTCTGCTTGTAAAGGCTTAGAAAAAGCAGGGGCAACTCCCAAAATTACTAGTTCTCTTGCAGATATATTGAAGGCAGATGCGTTTGTTTTACCTGGAGTTGGTGCATTCGATCCGGCAATGCAGCATATCAGAGAGCGGAAATTAGAAATGCCGATTAAAAAAGCGATCGCTTCTGGCAAACCTTTTTTGGGAATCTGTGTCGGTATGCAAATCCTTTTTGAGCGTTCAGAAGAAGGACAAGAATTAGGCTTAGGCGTTATTCCAGGAATAGTTCGACGCTTTAAAAGCGAACCAGGAATTAGTATTCCCCAGATGGGTTGGAATCAACTGGAATTAATTCAGCCTGAACTTTCCCTGTGGCAGAATCTACCTACAGATCCCTATCTTTATTTTGTGCATTCTTATTATGTCAATCCTGTAAATAAAAGCTTTAATGCAGCAATGGTAACTCATGGCTCGCAAACGGTAACTGCTGCGATCGCTCATGATAATCTGATGGCAGTACAGTTTCATCCTGAAAAATCATCAGATAATGGGTTGCAAATTCTTTCTAATTTCGTCACCTTAATTAAAAATCAGCAAAACTTAGTTACGAGTGTTTAATTCTACCCAAGATTAAAATAGTCATCATCTTAGGCTGAAAACTGAGATTTAAATTAATTGGCTGTTGGTTTGATTAAGAATAATTTAGCTGCTATTTTGCTGATACTGATAGAACTTTGGGCTTTTTTCAGTCAAGTCTGTAATGCTAATTAATTATTAAATAAATATTGCGCTTTATTACAATCAACCTTAACTGTTAATAAATATTGCTAAGTCTTGTTTTATTAGTTAGCTTGTGTTGAGTAAAGCTAAATAAGCATTGTGTCTGTCCAGGAGACTAATGATGATTTTAATTTGTAGCCTACTGCTTTCTTTTATGCTCGGCTTTTTATTAGCCATTAATGTGATAGCAGAAAAATATCGTCAGCAACAATCGACAACATCTTTTACTTCCAAGCACTTTGCCTCTGCATCCCACAGCAAACAGATGACCTTTTCTTTAACATCTTTAGTATTGTTTGTATTTTTTCCTGACCCTGAAATAGCTGCCAATTTCCCATCTAGAGACTAATACCGTTCGCTCTATAATCAGTAATCATGTTTTTCTTGGTTGCTGAAACAGCCTATTACAGAAAATGAAAGCCTACGAGCGATCGCGTTCATGACAACCTGGGATGTGATCTATCCTCTAGTTTTTTATTCAACTAATGAGACGTATTATATAAATTTCTAGGAATTATTTAACATCAATTTAGATTTTAACTATTCATTATTTGACAATAACTAATTAATTTAGCAACTCGCCCTTTAATACTTTGTAATCGTTTATCAAGAGTAGAGCTTTGACGTGCAGAAGCCAAAAACAAGATATCTGTAGCTAGTAACTTAAATTCGCGCTTAATTTCGGTTTGTACCGACTGCCATCGGGAAATAATATCTTGTTCTAGGTTTTCACTCTCAAGATCGGCAATATTCTGCTCAAACCATGACCGTAAATGCTGAAACCGCTGTCTTATCTGCAATTGTTCGACCTTTTCTTCAGAATTAATTAAGAAGCAGTTAAGCTCTGTTAACAAATTTGAGAAATCCTGATATGCTCGATTATGTGATGCAGGCAACATTATTAGCTTTATAACTTTAAGATGAGGTAAAATTCTAATAAGTGGGCTTGACTTTTTAGTTGGTTTAACATCTAAAAAAATACTCTACCCAAATAGATATTTACCTTTTAAGAAATACACTTAATTTATTTTATATCTCAGTAACAAAATGGGTAACAAGCTTAGTCCATACTTTAGTGGACGGATATGCTGCTTGCAAAGCAGCATATTCACGCGGTCGTGATTTATTACCTTCGTATGGCTGTTATTTAAGCTACCCAAATCAGATTTAAAAATGTTTCGGCAAAAAATAGCATAAATCAAAGGTTTTTTCACTTTATCTCGTTCTTACACACTCACTTATAATCTTAAAATCTATGACCGCTATTTCTATCATAGAAAGTAAATCTAACAAAGTTGAGCTTCCTCGCTGGTTAGAAGAATGTTTGCTCAATCAGCATTCGGATCACTCAGAGCCAGATGCAACTTTGATTTGCCGTGCATTTAATTTTGCTTATGAGTTACACGAAGGACAGCTTCGTAAATCGGGAGAGCCTTATATTGCTCATCCCATAGCAGTAGCTAATTTATTGCGAAATTTGGGTGGAGATAGTGTAACTATTGCTGCGGGTTTTCTTCATGACGTGGTAGAAGACACTGAAGTAACCCCAGAAGAAATTGAAGAAATGTTTGGGGGACAGGTAAGGCAGCTAGTTGAAGGAGTAACTAAGCTATCTAAATTTAACTTTTCTAGCACCACTGAACGTCAGGCTGAAAACTTTCGACGAATGTTTTTGGCAATGGCAACGGATATTCGGGTAATTGTGGTCAAACTAGCAGATAGACTGCATAATATGCGAACTCTAGACCATCTAAAACCAGAAAAGCAGCAACGTATAAGCCAAGAAACTAGAGAAATTTTTGCTCCTTTGGCAAATAGATTAGGTATTGGTCGTTTTAAGTGGGAACTAGAAGATTTATGCTTTAAATACTTAGAACCAGATGAATACAACGAAATCAAGGCGTTAATTGCCGAAAGAAGAACCGATCGCGAAGCAAGAATTACTCAAGTTACGCAGACATTGCGATCGCGCTTAGAACAGCTAAAAGTCAACGTAGTTGAGCTAAAGGGGCGACCCAAACATCTTTATGGCATTTATCAAAAAATGCAGCGACAACAAAAGGAATTTAGTCAAATATATGACATTGCTGCCTTTAGAATTATTGTAGAAACCAACGAAGAATGTTACCGCGCCTTGGCAGTAGTTCATGATGCTTTTAAACCCATTCCAGGACGTTTTAAAGACTATATTGGACTACCCAAACCAAACCGCTATCAGTCTTTACACACTACTGTAGTCGGCTTAAATGGTCGTCCGATTGAGATCCAAATTCGTACTTTGGAAATGCACCAAATAGCTGAATACGGGATCGCAGCTCACTGGAAATATAAAGAGACAGGCACAAG
The DNA here is from genome assembly GCA_038259125.1 of Chroococcales cyanobacterium. Lineage (GTDB taxonomy): Bacteria > Cyanobacteriota > Cyanobacteriia > Cyanobacteriales > Xenococcaceae > Waterburya. The sequence continues at coordinate 4,523 of JBBSPC010000067.1, forward strand.
TAACCCAGAATTATCTTCTGACGATACCAAATTTACCTGGCTGCGTCAGCTATTAGAATGGCAAAAAGATCTTAATGACGCTCAGGAATACATGGAGAGCGTGAAGGACAATCTCTTTGAAGATGATGTTTATGTCTTTACTCCTGACGGGGATGTAATCTCTTTAGCGCAGGGAGCAACCCCCGTTGATTTTGCCTATCGTATTCACAGTGAAATTGGCAATCACATGAAGGGAGCGAGGGTTAACGGTCGCTGGTCGATGCTCTCAAAACCCTTAGAAAACGGCGATATTGTCGAGATTGTCACCCAGAAAAACAGCCATCCTAGTCTAGACTGGCTCAACTTTGTAGTTTCCCCAACGGCTCGTAACCGTATCCGTCAATGGTATAAGCGATCGCACCGTGATGAAAATATCATTAGAGGTAGAGATTTATTAGAAAAAGAGATAGGCAAAAGTGGTTTTGATGCTTTGCTCAAGTCTGAGACAATGCAAACTGTGGCACAACGCTGTAACTATCATTCTGTAGAAGACTTACTTGCGGCTTTAGGATATGGCGAAATTACTCAAAACCATGTAGTTAATCGCTGGCGAGATGTTGTTAAAGAGCAGCAGCCCGTAGAAGAGGCAGAAATTATCACCGAAGAAGAGGTGGAGATTTCTAACTACACATCAAACAATGTTAGAGACAAAGGAAAATCTCCAATCATCGGCGTAGAGGGAATGCTCTATCATATCGCAGGGTGTTGCAAACCTTTGCCAGGAGAATCGATTACTGGCGCAGTGACTTTAAGCTCTAGAGGTATTTCAATTCACACTCAGGGTTGTCATAACGTCAAGAAAGTTCCCAAAGAGCGGATTATTCCTGTTAACTGGAATACTCAAGGAGAAGCAGGAAAGCCTTTTACCTACCCTGTAGATATTCAAATTGAGGCAATGGATCGAGTGGGAGTTTTAAAAGATATTTTAGCTCGCTTAAGCGATCGCGGTATTAATGTGCGTAATGCAGGGGTGAAAACTGGTCGCAACAAGCCAGCCTTGATTTCTTTGAGTTTGGATATCAGGGATCGCCAGCAGCTAGAGTATATTTTCCAGGGCATTAAAAGTATGAGTGATACTTTGCACATTCGTCGTGTAATTGATTCAGGCGATCGCTAAATGGTATATAACACTTGTTTAAAGCCAGCCTAAGTAATTGCCAATCATCAGCCCCAGACCGACCCCTGCCAAAGCACTAAAAGCAGTTGGCAGAAAAGTCCAATTGTTGTGGTGATATAAACGAGTCTGGTATTTGTAGTTAGTAATCATGTTGATAAACTCTTTTTAATTCAACTGATTACATCCTAAATATGTTCAATACCAGATAGTGTGATCTACTGCATACTCATAGAGAGATTGTCCTCACATCTTAGTCAATACATTTTCAACCGTTTTATTTGAGCTTATATTAATTTAAATTCAAAACACAAATAATTTTTGTAGGAGCGAATGGTTATTCGCCCTTAAAATGTATGTGTAAGAAACACCATTTAATTCGGTATTAGAATATACAATCAATTCTGTCTTGGTAGTTATATCAGCAACTTGGCGTGTAAGTTTCAACCAGTAATTTGCTACTTATTGACAATACTTTTCATTAAATGTATTCTTAAAAGTCTAAATACTAATGATAACTATTCTCAAGTAGTTAAGCCCAATGGTAATAATGGTTTTGAGGTTATTGCCAATATGCTTCCTAAAGAATGGGCTGAATTGTAATAAGCTAGAAAGTGTCGATTTCAGCGCAGTAGCAGAAGTTGTAACAACTTATCAATTTCGCGATCGCCTAGTCAAAGTTCAAAATAGACTGGGCATTGCTTAGTAACGAGAATCAGAATCATTAGCGTAATTTTATTTAGTGTGTGAGGATTATCATGAAGAATATTTTGGTCAAAACCGCTCCTATTATTTTTGCAGCATTAGTTACAGGGATTTATGGTAATCCTGCCCAAGCCGAAACTAACGAGCTTATCAATCAGATCGAAAAGTACGAACAAGAAGGCAAAGGCAATAGTATGGGGCAGGTAACTAATGTTAATCAGCTACGGGATGTATCGCCTACAGACTGGGCTTATGAAGCCTTAAGAAGTTTGGTAGATCGTTATGGCTGTATCGCTGGCTTTCCTAACCAAACCTATCGTGGCAACCAGCCTTTAACTCGTTATGAGTTTGCTGCGGGCTTAAATTCCTGTTTAAATCAAATTGAACGCCTAATTGCTTCTCAGGGGTCTGTAAGTCAAGAAGATATTGATACCATTACTCGTCTATCTCAGGAATTTGAGGCAGAGTTAGCAACTTTGGGTGGCAGAGTTGATGAAATTGAGAGTCGCACCGTGGTATTAGAAGACAATCAGTTTTCTGCTACTACTAAGCTTGCGGGAGAAGCAGTATTTGGTCTTGCTAGCGTAGTGGCAGGTTCAAACGAAGAATTGATTGAGGAAAATGGTGATGATGACATTGATAAAGTGCCTGTATTTGGTTACCGTACCCGTTTAGAGTTAAACAGTAGCTTTACTGGTGAAGATTTACTGTTTACTCGTTTATCTACGGGCAATTTTCCTGAGTTGTCTGATACCACAGGCACATTCCAAGGAGAATTAGCTTTTGCCCAACCTGATGATAATAATTTGGCTTTAGAAGTGTTGTTTTACGATCGCCCGATTGGCAAAAATACTAATGTTTTAATTGGTGCGACAGGACTAAAAGCTGATGATATTGCCGATACCGTAAGTGTTCTCGATGGTGATGGAGCTTCGGGGGCAATTTCTGCTTTTGGTACTCGTAGTCCTATTTATTATCCTCCTGGAGAAACAGGCTTGGGTATCATTCATCGCTTTGGCGAGAAACTGGAGTTGAGCGCGGGTTATCTAGCAGGGGAAGCCAACGATCCTGCTAATGGTAGTGGTTTATTTAATGGTTCATATAGTGCCATTGGACAACTAAAGATTACTCCTATTGAAAAGCTCGATATTGCTCTAACCTACGTTAATGGTTATGATCAGAGCGATACTGGGGTAGGTAGCGATTTATCTAATATTAAATCTTTAACCGCAACAGGTGACGATGCCGATCCTCTTCAACCTGGAGTTTTTGCAGGCGGAGTACCTACATCAAGCAATTCCTACGGCGCACAGTTTTCTTTTGCCTTGAGCGATCGCATTGTGATTGGTGGCTGGGGTGGTTTAAGTAAAGTTAGGACTCTTGAGAGCTTTGTTGCCGATGGGCAAACTGTAGAGCGAGGTAGTCAAGATATCTGGAATTGGGCAGCAACTTTAGCCTTCCCAGACTTGATTAAAGAAGGCAGCCTGGGCGGTATCATCGTTGGTATGGAACCATGGGTAGCTAGTTCCACCATTGATGCAGATGGGTTTGGTGATGATGCCGAACAGTCCCTTCATATCGAAGCTTTTTATCAGTATCAGCTAAGTGACAACGTTGGCATAACTCCTGGTGTAATTTACGTCAACAAACCTGATAACAACGATAATAATGATGATTTAGTTATTACTACCCTGCGGACTACCTTTAATTTTTAAATATTTTTCGTGGTAATTGAATTTTGCCAGTACACTACTGCAATGCTTTCAAGCGATCGCTCGGCAAGGGGACGTGCGATCGCCTTAACTAGAAAATATTTTAGCTAAATCTAAGCTAAAACCATCAAAACCAGGAAGATTAATTGTTTCATTAGATAAAATGATTTGTTTAGAACGATAACCAGAATGACTTTTATTATCTTGAAAAGGTTGACTATAAACTTCAAGATTATTATCAACTAAATTAAAAATCCAATAATTATTGATTTTCGCTTCTGCGTAAAGAGATAATTTTGTTTCTTGGTCGTATTTCAGAGTAGAGTCGGAAATCTCTATCACTAATAAAATATCCGCAGCAAGAGGATGGGATGATAAATAGTTATCGTCTTTCTGGGTAGCTATAAACTATATCTGGTTCTGGTTCGCTATCAGGAGGAATAATAATTGGCTCTTGCCCTCTAATATTAGCGAGATCGCCCAGCGAGAGAATTAATTCTCTGCTGCTCAAAGAATTACAAACAGAGTGGGGTGTTCTTTTAGGTGACATCTGAATTATTTCACCCCTTATTAGTTCAACTCTATCGTTTCTAGCAAAGAAACCCCAATCAATCAAACGATGATATTCATCGATAGTAAATTTTTTGCGAGTAATTGCAACCATCAGAAAAGATTGATTTAACGAAGTGAATTTATTATATCTTTAGGATCAGCCTTTTCAAGCTCTTGTAAATGTTCCCAAATTATAGTTAGTTGAAATACAAATAATTTTAGACGATACAGCGATCGCGATACGGATATGCTGAAGATAATATTACTGGTATTGCTCAACTGTATATTTAATCAATTCATCGCGCAGAGCAAGAAACGGGTGGTTTTGAGCTAATACCATTGATAGAGTAAGAAAGTTACAACCTGGGCTTAGAGTACAAAAGTAAAAATGCAAGTGTCGATAGAACAAGAAGATTATCAGAGAATTGCCAAAGCGATCGCCTTTATTAGTCGACATCACCTGAGTCAACCCGATCTTACCACTGTGGCACAACACATTGGACTTAGCGAATACCATTTCCAGAAATTATTTACTCAATGGGCAGGTATCAGCCCGAAACGTTTTTTGCAGTATCTGACCCTCGAATATGCCAAATCAAAAATCAATCTGACCAACAGCTTATTGGATCTGACATTGGATGTCGGGTTATCTAGTCCAGGACGATTACATGACCTATTTGTAAACTTAGAAGCAATGTCTCCTGGTGAATACAAAACAGGTGGAATAGGTTTGCAAATTCATTATGGTCTTCACAACACCCCGTTTGGTAAATCTTTAATTGCCACAACTGCTCGTGGTGTCTGCAATCTTCATTTTTTAGATCTGGCTAATAAGCAAACGCCTGAACAAATTTTACGACAGTCTTGGTCAAATGCCGAAATCATTCATAACCAAAACGCTACTCAAGCCTTATGCGATCAAATTTTCTATTCAGCAATATTGCAAGAGCAGAAATCACTAACGCTTTTAGTCAAGGGAACTAATTTTCAGATTCAGGTTTGGCGTGCGCTTTTGCAAGTACCATTCGCAGGAATTATAACTTATCAAACCATTGCTGAAATGATTGGTCGCCCTACTGCTAGCAGAGCTGTAGGCAATGCTGTGGGGCAAAACCCTATTGGCTATCTCATTCCCTGTCATAGGGTGATTCGAGGCTCTGGGGAACTCGGTGGTTACCGTTGGGGAGTAGAGCGTAAAACTGCCATTCTAGGTTGGGAAGCCAGTCGTAAAATCGATCGAGAATAAAATCATGAAAGTTTTAGATATTATTGAGCTTCTTCTGTTAGCTGCGTTGTGGAGTGGTTCATTAGGCTTTGATAAAAAAAGATGGAAAAACTATTGTCTATACAGATAAACCTTTAGAAGCTAACCACTCCTGGTTATACAGACGAGATTGATATCTTGCTCCACCATCACATAGTACCGTAACTATAGTATGACCAGAACCTATTTGTTTGGCTAAAGCTACGGCTGCACCAACGTTAATGCCCACAGAACCGCCCATAAATAAGCCTTCTTTATTGAGTAGCTGATAGATAACGCGGACACATTCTTGGTCGTCAACCTGAAACGCATCATCAATAGGCGCACCTTCCATATTGCCTGTAATGCGACTGTTGCCAATTCCTTCAGTAATCGAATTTCCTTCAGGATTAATTTCTCCCGTTTTGATGTAGCTGTAAAGACCGCTACCCATAGGATCGGCAACTACACAGCGAACAGCAGGATTTTGCTCTTTAAGATACATTGATACTCCCGCATAAGTTCCTCCTGTGCCAGTAGCAGCCACCCAAGCATCAATTTTGCCGTCGGTTTGCGACCAAATTTCTGCCCCTGTCGTTTCGTAATGTGCCTGACGGTTGGCTAAATTTTCAAACTGATTAGCCCAGATAGCGTTGTCCATTTCGGCTGCTACACGCCCCGATACTTTGACGTAGTTGTTCGGATTTTTATAAGGTACGGCGGGAACAAGTCGCACCTCTGCACCAAGAATTTTCAGGGTATCAATTTTCTCTTGAGACTGAGTTTCAGGAATGATAATTAGACACTTATAACCTTTGGCATTGCAAATATGCGCCAGACCAATTCCCGTATTGCCCGCTGTTCCTTCAACTACAGTTCCCCCTGGTTTAAGTAGTCCTTTCTTTTCCGCATCTTCAATAATGTATAAAGCAGCACGATCTTTTACTGAACCACCAGGATTAAGAAACTCTGCTTTACCTAATATTTCGCAGCCTGTTTCTTCACTAAAGCTGTTGAGCCGAATTAACGGAGTATTGCCCACCGTGGCGACAAAACCATTTTTGATATCCATATTTATAAGAACTATACTGAATCCATCCTTCAGTCTTTACATTACCTGAATTTTGCCTCTGGTTAATTGTTAATTGCTAATGTCTTGATGTCCTTCAGCAATTAATTTAGGCTTGACATATAAGTTTTCTAGAAGTACGCCTAGTCCTGCTATCCAAGGAGGAACAATTAGCGCGCCAATAATTCCTAAAACTTGTGCGCCACCCAAGACTGCCAACAATTGATATAAGGGAGAAACTTTTACAGAGTTACCCACGAGTAGAGGATCTAAAATATAAGTTTCTAAATTCTGGACAATGGCAAACAACAATAGTACCCAAACAAAAGTTAATCCTCCTTGGGAAGTGGCGACGATTAAAGCGGGAATTGCACCTAAGATTGGACCAAAAAAAGGAATAAGGTTAGTAAATCCGGCAATTACGCCTAAACCCAAAGCTAGATCTGATAAGCCTAAAAATCTGAGACTAACGCTAATTACTACACCCAAAATTCCCGAAACTAAAATTCGTCCCTGAATATAGCCTCCCATGCGTTTGCCCACTGGCTGAATCTGTTCTGCTAAACGTTGATTCCAAGGTCTGGGAAAGAGATTGATAATATCTTTTATTAGTTGTTTGGAAGCAGATAGCATATACGCTGAAAGCAGCAAAGCCAAAAAAGCACTAAGCACACTGCCGATAATTCCCCTGGTAACGCTGTAAGAGCGAACTACCAACTGCTGACTAGAACGAATTGCCCAGGAGATTAGTCCCTGCACGTCTAATAGCTGATTAATGATATCTGGTGCGCCTGTATCGTTCATGCCCAAACGCATAATTGAATCTGACAAAAGCGATCGCACTGTCTCTAAATATACAGGAAGTCTACCAATCAGGCTTTGGATTTGTTCTACTACCGTTGGTCCAATAATTAAACCAAAACCAGTTAAAGTACCGATTAATGCTGCATAAACTAGCAAAATTGCTAAAAATCGGGGCAATCCTAATTTTTGCGTTGTCTCAACTGTCGGCGCTAAAGTAGCAGCTATGACTACGGCAATCATTAACACTAAGATCAAACTTCGCAATTGCCATAGAAGAATCAGCAGCAAAGGAAGAGTAACCAGCAGGATAATATTAGTCAGGGAAATAGAAATCGGTCTGTTGGTCATAGAAGAGCTACAAGCTGTAAGCCTTAAGCTATAAGCTATTAATAGAGTTGAAGTATTTAAATTGTTTGACAGCTAATAATTTTGTAGTTAAAAACTAAAAACTATTGAATAATTATTTAGACTAAGGCTAACTCAATTGTTTCTCCAGATTGAGGGTCAAAAGCTTTAGTAACAAGATTATTTTGTTGCAAAAGTTGCTTAAACTCTTCTATGGTGCCGTCTGCTTTCAGTATTGTCGTAATCAAGCCTTGAACATCAACATCGCCTCCAGCAGCAGTAGCCAAAATCACCTGTGGCTTTAAGCGTTTACATACCTGCAAAGCTGTCTCCTGCCCTTTGATTACCGATCCTACTAAAGGTAACTTAAGATTGATAAGAGGGGTGATAATTACATCAATTGATGCTGCTTCTTTTAAGCAATCTGAATGATTGCCGTGAGGTTCGTAATAAATGTTTTTGCCCGATTCTAAGCCTTTGATGATGTAGCCATTTTCAACTAATGTAGGACCAACGGGTGAACCAGGAACAGCTTGGATTTCTACTTGCTCTTTTAGCTTAAAGCTTTCTCCATGCTCTAGGGAAGTAACGGTAGTGTACCCTAATTCTTTGACTACTTTTGCTCCATTAGGAGATGCTACCACGGGAATATTTTTGTCTAATTTTTTGAGGGTAGGAGGATGGGCATGATCTTCTAATCCTTGAGATAAAAGAATTATGTCTATATTTTCAGGAATTGGCTGAGGATTATTTTTTTTACTTTTAAACAACCAAGCTTGATTGCCGAAAACCAAATCTCCTACCAGCCAAGGATCGAGGAGGATTCTTTTGCCGTCAATTTCTATCAGCCAGGAATTGCTATCTAAATAAGTAAGATTCATATCAGCTATTTACTTTACACCTTACTATTATTGTAAAGATTTGTTTCGCAATTAGGAGAAATTAATTTCATAATATATTTCTAGAAAGCCATGTTTTTATTGGTCAGGGTTTAGCGTAAAATATTCTGGTGTTCAGAAATATCTATTTAAAGTCAATAAAGGTTTTAGATAAAGTTCAAGACCAATTATAAAATCAAAATCTTCCTTAACAAAAAGTTAAAATAGTCATAACTTCTAATATGTAGGATTAACTCTAGGAAAAATCAGTAGCAGATAGATACAGTAGCAGATAGATATTTATTCAAATTTTAGAGCAAGATAAATTTTATGATTTACGATCAACAGACTGCTAGTCAAACAGAGACGGTTTTACAAGCAGAAAATGTAAATGTATACTACGGTGATTTTTTAGCCGTCAAGGGTATTTATTTAAATATTCCCAAAAATCGAGTTACTGCTTTTATTGGTCCTTCTGGATGTGGTAAAAGTACGCTATTACGCTGTTACAATCGCCTCAATGATTTAATTCCTATTTTTCGCTTAGAAGGACTAGTAACCTATCACAATCAAAACCTATATGGCAAGGATATCGATCCCGTGCAGGTGCGACGCAAGATAGGGATGGTTTTTCAAAGACCAAATCCTTTTCCAAAATCAATTTATGACAACATTGCTTTTGGAGCTAAAATTAATGGCTACAAAGGTGATATGGACGAGCTTGTAGAGCGATCGCTTAGAAGCGCAGCACTTTGGGACGAGGTAAAAGATAAACTCAGACAAAGTGGTTTAGCTCTTAGTGGTGGACAACAGCAAAGACTGTGTATTGCTAGAGCTATTGCCTTACAGCCTGATATTGTCTTAATGGATGAACCCTGTTCTGCCCTAGACCCTATTTCTACCTTAAAAGTAGAAGAGTTAATTCATCGCTTGAAAGAAGATTACACCATTGTTATCGTTACTCACAATATGCAGCAGGCATCGAGAGTAGCAGATTATACAGGATTTTTTAATGTTACTGAAGTTGAAGGGGGAAATCGCCAGGGCTATCTAGCAGAATTTGCGCCCACAGAGCAAATTTTCCAAAATCCTCAAGAAGAAGCAACTCAGCTATATGTAAGCGGTCGTTTTGGTTGATTTTTAGCAGATAACTTACTTGAGAAAGACGAGGAGGGGTCGATTTCTTGATAATATAAGTTCAACCTGGGATCGTTAAAATAAAATTATGTTTTCTAAAAAATACTTATCTCGTATACTTGCTTTAGTTCTAGTAGTTGCTATTGGCTTAGTCGGCTGTGGTTCTAACCCCTCTGGATTGTCGGGAAACTTTACTGAAGATACCGTTGCCGTGTTAGATAATCTGCGGACGGCGATAGAGCTTCCAGATGATGCTTCTAACAAGAAAGAAGTAGTTAGCCTTGCCCGCGCGCAAATTAGTGATTATGTTTCTCGCTATCGTCGTAATTCTAAGACTGCGGGATTGCGCTCTTTTACTACCATGCAAACCGCATCAAATGCGATCGCTGGCTATTATAGCTCTTACGGCAATCGTCCCGTACCAGACAAGCTTAAAAAACGTCTAACTCAAGAGTTTAGACAAGTAGAAATTTCTTTAAACCGAGGCGTATAAGCTTCTATTGATAATAACTATTTTTCTCCTGAACACAACTGTTTAGGAGTTTTTTTAGGCTTTCATTAATCAATAAATATTGAGCGAAAGACATCCATTGCTAAACTCAGAGTATGACAGCATACATTTATCTTCACGGTTTCGCTTCTAGTCCCAAATCTAATAAAGCCCAATATTTGCGCGATCGCTTTACAGAAGTTAATCTTAATCTCAATGTCTTAGATCTCAATCAAGGAAATTTCAGTCGTCTTACGTTATCCCGACAAATTCAACAGACTATTGCTGCCTTTCCAGATTCTCAAACACCCATTACTTTAATTGGTTCTAGCTTTGGCGGATTAACGGCTGCCTGGGTTGCTCAACAGCAACAAGTAGAGAAAATAATTTTATTGGCACCTGCCTTTGGTTTCCCTCAAAGTTGGTATGCCAAGTTAAAACCTGAGCAAATAGAACAATGGCGCGAATCAGATGCCTTGCCAATATATCATTACGGAGAAAGCAAACAAATTTCCTTGCACTATCAATTTTTACAAGATGCAGATAACTATCCTCTATCGGGATTAAAAAGATCCCTTGCTACTTTAATCATTCACGGTATTCATGATGATGTTGTACCGATTCAAGTTAGTCGCGACTATGCTAGTCAGCATTCTCAGGTAAAGCTGATTGAACTTAATAGCGATCATGGTTTGAATGATGTCAAGGAGAGAATTTGGCAGGAAATCAGAAAGATGATTAATGTTTAATGAGCGTTGCACAGTTGTGAGATGATTTAACAAAATCAAAGATTAATTACTCTCCCAGTCTCCTAGTCCCCAAGTCGCCCAGTCAGCCCAAACCATCCTATTATGATGCGACGCCGTTTAATGAATTCGGCATACTGATGGTTGCGTTGCCACGGTAGTTTCTGCTGGAGAAATCAGTTCGATATTTCCCTTAGCATTAACTATCCAGGTATGAGCTTCTATTAGAGGCTGATACTCAGCATTCTCTTTCTGGCTAGCATTGTGCCGATCGTTTCGCTCTGTATCTGCGTCTGTCGATTTATTAGAGGTTTCGTCTAAATCCGTTAAAATTTCTAGATTACTTGTTTCTTGCAGCAAATTATCAGGAATACCGCCACGTCCAATATTACGGAATTGATTTTGACTAAAACTTGCTCCCTTACCGCAGCCTCGATGGATATAATTTTCTGCTACCAAAGAAGCTTGCTTTTTGAATTGCGTTTGAAGTCTAGAGTTTAAATTTAAAGTAACAATTTCCACAACTCCTTTTTTCTGGTTGTCTTCGGAGTTAGCCGTAACGCTACTATTGTTATCCGCCAAAAATGATTGAGCATCGATGGTAATTTTGCCACCGCTTCCTTGTTGAGCATCAGCACTAAATTGACTGGACTTTAGCAAAACTAAATTACCTGTTTCTACGTTTATTTTACCGCCATCACCATTGTTTTTAGCTGTTGTAGAGATAGCACTTTGATTGTCTAGAATAACTGACTTTTCTGCCCTGATGCTGATAGAGCCACCATTTCCAGATATAGTATTAGCAATAATTTTGCCTTGAGTATCTAAATCTAGATTTGAGGTAGTAATTAGAATATCTCCTGCGTTGGCAAGACCAAAATTGCTGACGGACATTTGCCCTTCTTGGGCAATTTTTAGGCTAGGAGTATTAATAACTAAAGACCCGCTTGCAGCTTGGGGTTGCAGTGCTGGAGGTAAACCTTCAATACCGGAAGAGGCAGAAAAACCACTAGATAATTTAGTTTCAGTTGGCTGCCTTGTCATACTATTTTGCGATCGCAAAACTCTTGTACCAGAAATATCGATGGCTTGACTAGCATTAACTGTAATTGTTCCCCCTGCTCCTTTTCCGCCCAAAGCCTGAATTTGTCCCCCATCTTTAACAGTTAGTTGGGCAGTATTAATTGCTATTCCGCCTCCATCTCCTTGTCCTTGAGTCGAAGTGCTGATGATGGAAGGATTTTTATCTGCTTCACTCTTCAACTCCACAATGTCTTGAGCGTCAATAGTAATATTTCCGCCTGGATACTTGCTAAAAGTAGCAGCAGAAATTAGTGAACCATTTTTGACTGAGATTTGAGGTGCTACCAGAAAAATACCACCTCCTCCACCAACTTGTTGTTCTAGATCGGAACTCTGTCGCAATACCTGAGAAAGCAGAGAACTATTATCTAAGTTGATCGATCCTCTGGCTTTGAGATTAATCGTACTTTTTGCCGCGTTAATACTCGTAGCATTAATGATTGCTGAGCCTGTAGCCAAATTAATGTTGTTGCCTTGAAACTTAACCGCACCGCTATTATTGACAACTAAAGCTCCATTAGTTAAATCAATATTTCCTAGTTGGTTGAGGTTTTCATATTGGAATTGCCAACCGCTATTATCTGGCTTTAAATCAACACTGCCAGACTTAATACTACTAATTTCAATATTACTTTGAATACCATTGAGACTATTTCTGGTAATAGATACATCTCCACCTAATAAAGCCAAAGTATTGCCTGGCTTGACATTTAAGCCACTAGAGTTGTTAGATACTCGACTATAATTGGGCAATATCGCTATTTCTCCAGGATTTTGACCATACTGTAAGCCGATAGGAGAAGTGATGGTCAATAAAGGAGTCTTTTGGGGATTAGTGGCAGCAAATTCCGTACCATCTTCAAATATAAAGCGATCGCCCGTGCTAGCAACAAAAGATCCCCCGATATCTAGCTGGGCGTTGGCACCGAAGACAATTCCCGCAGGATTAAGCAAAAACAAACTGGCATTACCCTGAGTTTGAATCAAACCATCAATCTCAGAAACTGTTCCCCCAGTAACACGAGTAAAAATATTTTTAATATCTAAACCGTTATCAAAATTAGCGATCGCGCCTATTGCCAAGGAAAACTCTTTAAAGCTATGAAACAGGTTTTGACCAGTTTGAGTACCTCCTTTGATTAGAGAAGTACCATCAATTACTTGGACTTGAGTATTAGTCGTTTGATCGCTGGTTATCTGCGCTTGAGCATTACTATCACTAAACATCAGGGTTAGGGTAGCAATAGTCGTCAGACCGACTGTAGATTTATAGCCACCAAAGTTAGTAGATAGCATTGCCATGATTTAAGAGAACTAACGCAATATTAACTTACGTAATATAAGACAGCCACTTAACAATGAACAATTATCAATTATCAATAGACCTCTTGCATGAATAAACAAAAAATGAGAAGAATAGGTTAGAGAGTTTAACAAACTGATGACCTATAAACAAATCAAAAATCTCAGACAACAAGAATTTAAACGTCTGTGCGGAGTAAAACCCAAGCTGTTTCAAGAAATGGTAGGTGTATTAAAACAAGAGTTGCCCAAATCAAGACAACGAGGTGGTCAACCAAAACTAAGTGTTGAAGACCAATTATTGATTGCGCTGGAATATTGGCGGGAGTATCGTACTTATTTTCACATTGGGCAATCAATCATAAGGGATTCATGAATCGACAGTATGCAGAATAGTTCATAGAGTAGAAGACCAGCTAATTAGCTCAAGAAAGTTTAGTTTACCTGGAGAAAAAGCACTTTTATCTCCCGAAAGAGAATTTTCGGTCGTAATTGTGGACGTGGGAGAAAGTCCGATTGAACGTCCCCAAAAGCGGTGCGACCCCGCGTCGGCGTAAGACGCAAGGGAACGCGCACCAAGACAAAACCAAAAAGCTACTATAGCGGGAAAAAGAAAAGACACACTCTAAAATCTTAAGTAGTGATCGAGACGGAAAGTTTGAGAGTTGTTTGCACATCTCATAGAACGGGAAAAGAACATGATTTTCAATTGTTCAAGAGAGGTAAGGTAAAACCATTAAGTCAAATTGAAATCCTGGCAGACAAAGGATATCAAGGAATTAAGAAAATTCATATATCAAGTTACACCCCGATCAAAAAGTCCAAAAAGAAGCCATTAAATTCGATGCAAAAAGAATATAGTCGCGAGTTAGCCAAGCACAGAATCTATGTTGAACACGTCATTCGCTGCCTAAAAATTTTTCGGATTCTGGCACATCCATATCGTAATCATCGTCGCCGATTTGGATTACGTTTCAACTTGATTGCTGGTTTGTACAATTGTGGATTAAGTTTAGCGATCGCATGATTCATGCAAGAGGTCTAATGAACAGTAGTTTGCTAAATCTAAGTACGAAATATTTGAGAATTAAGTAAACTCATATACAGGTAGTCTGTTATTTCCAACTTAATGCAACTTAGTTCTAATCAAACTTCATCATTTCCCAAAGCTTTGCAGCTTATTGCCCCTTTTTTCCTGTGGGGAACAGCAATGGTAGCCATGAAAGGAGTAATTCCTTACACCACTCCCTTTTTTATGGCGGGAGTGCGATTAGTACCTGCGGGATTTTTGGTATTAGCAGTAGCAGTAATTTTGAAATTGCCTCAACCTAAAACTTGGCAGGCTTGGCTTTGGATTTTGGCTTTTGCTGTAGTTGATGGAGCAATGTTTCAGGGCTTTTTGGCTCAGGGAATTGTTAAAACTGGGGCAGGTTTGGGTTCGGTGATGATTGATTCCCAACCTTTGGCGGTGGCTCTTTTGTCTAGCTGGTTATTTGGCGAAGTGATTGGCTTGTGGGGTTGGTTAGGACTGAGTATTGGCATATTAGGTATTAGTTTAATTGGCTTGCCCGATCGCTGGATTTATAGTATATTTGCAGGCAATTTAGAAGAAGTAAGTTTTAACTGGCTGGGGTTGTTTGATAACGGCGAATGGTTAATGCTGCTTGCTTCATTATCGATGGCGGTGGGGACGGTAATGATTCCTTATATTAGTCGTCATAGCGATCCTGTAGTTGCTACAGGCTGGCACATGATTATTGGTGGCTTGCCTTTGTTCGGTTTGTCTTGGCTACAGGAATCTCAGCAGTGGATTAATTTGACTGTTGAAGGCTGGCTAGCGTTGGGCTATGCAACGGTTTTTGGTAGCGCGATCGCCTATGGAATTTTCTTTTATTTGGCATCTAAAGGTAATTTAACTAGCCTTAGTGCTTTGACTTTTCTAACTCCTATCTTTGCCCTGCTGTTTGGCACAATTGTTCTTTCAGAAGTATTAAGCAGCCTTCAGTCTTTAGGAGTGGCATTGACCGTAGTTAGTATTTATCTAATTAACCAACGGGATAATATTGCAGCTAAATTTAAACCTAGCACTGCTGAATTAGAGGAAAATCTGCAAGCAGTGGATCTTGCTGAAGATCGCGAGTCACCAAATATAGCCACAGCAGAAGAAATGGCTTTAGAAGATTAAAATAATTATTTTAGAATCTGTTTTAATTTCTCTCCTAAGACTTGCACGTGGGCTTCTTCTAGCATATTGAAGTGATTTCCTGGTACTTGCTCAATTTTCAATTGGCTTACTATCCCTTGATGCCAACCATTGCGGCGGCAAAGCCAGAGCTTGATTTTATGATTAAAAAAGAAACGGCGATCGCTTTGGCTAGCCAGAAATAAAGATACTTTGCCCTGATAAGGTTGAATAATGTAAGGGTCTGAAGTAAATTTCTCAGCCGACAATTTGGCTTTAATTCCTAATTTTATTCTCGATCTTAAATAGCTCAGCTTATCTGCTAGCTTGAGGCTGGCAAGCCGATCCCAGTTAGTGCGTAAAATATAGTTAAGCTGCTGATAATTTTGGTAGACAGGATGAGAACCAGCAGTATCCAAAATAGCTAATAAAGCTACTTCTTTGCCCATAGACTGAAGTTGTTGAGCAATTTCTAAAGCTACTAAACCACCAGTCGAATAACCAGCAAGCAAATAAGGAAGTTGGGGTTGGACAGTTAAAATATCTTTTAAATGATGAGCAGCCAAAGCTTTAATTTGACGATCTGTACATTCTAAAGTGAAATAACCTGATTCCATTAGATAAAATGGCTGTTCATTGCCCAGGTAATCTGCTAAGGGTGCTGCTTCTTCGTAGGCATTAGCACAGAAAAACAAAGGAGGCTTGCTGCCTTGATTTTGCATGGCTACCATCAGAGAGTTAGGTCGAGGGCGATCGCCTTGTCTCCCAGCCATAATAGTTAACAATGCCTGATAGTCTTCAGGGTTTATACCATCAGGAGTAGTAGCCAAATCTTCAATTGTTGGCTGCCCCTCGGCAAAACAGCGAGCCATTTGTTCGACAGTGGTTAAATTTGACAGAGCTTTGAGGGGGATTTTTTGCTGTAGGGTTTGCTCAATCTCGCTAATCAAGGTGATAGCTAAAAGAGAACTCCCTCCTAATTCTTGAAAATCATCCTTAATTCCTACCCTTTTGACTTCTAAAACTTTTTCCCAGACTGATGTAAGTTGAGCTTCTAATTGGCTACGAGGAGCTAGATAACTTTCGGCAACGGTTTGATTAACAAAATTAACTGGAGGCAAAGCTTTAGGATCGATTTTGCCATTAAGAGTTAAAGGCAAGGCATCAATAGTCATAAACCCAAACGGGATCATGTGTGCAGGAAGTTGTTGCCCAAGAGAGTGACGCAATGCTTCATGATTGACTGTAGCGTTAGGCTGGTTGACTATATAACCTACCAACCGCTGATAACCAGTTGTATTCGCTTGAACTATTACTGCTGCTGCTTGAACTCCAGGATATTGTAATATGGCTGATTCAATTTCTTCGATCTCGATACGAAAACCACGAATTTTGACTTGACGATCTAAACGACCAATGCAAATTACCGTCCCGTCTTCGGAGTAATAAGCCAAATCTCCCGTTTTATACATTCGAGCTTCAGGGCGATCGCTAAAAGGATCGGCAATAAATCTTTCCGCAGTCAATTCGGGTCGATTAAAATAACCTCTGGCTAAACAATCCCCGCCGATATATAATTCTCCTGGAATGCCTATCGGCAGAGGCATCAGATGAGAATCTAAGATATAGTATTTGACGTTAGCTAAAGGACGACCAATAGAAATTAATTCTTGATCGGC
Source organism: Chroococcales cyanobacterium (assembly GCA_038259125.1). GTDB lineage: Bacteria > Cyanobacteriota > Cyanobacteriia > Cyanobacteriales > Xenococcaceae > Waterburya. Next base: position 21,603 of record JBBSPC010000067.1, read on the forward strand.
TTTTACTTGATGAACTGACGACCAAATAGTAGTTTCAGTTGGACCGTACAAATTCCATAGCGAAGCACCCTTATCTTGCAGTTGCCTAGCTAGTTCTTTAGATAGGGCTTCTCCAGTGGAAATCATTTTTAGGTTTTTACTGCCCTGCCAACCTGCTGCTAAGAGTATTTTCCAGCTAACTGGAGTAGGCTGCATGAAGGTAACCTGAAACCGCTCCAGAGCCTGTAATAGTTGATGTCCGTCACTAGCAGTTTGCCGAGAGGCTACAGCTAATTTGGCGCCGACAATTAAAGGGAGAAAGATTTCGGCAACGGCAATGTCAAAAGAAATGGTGGTAATGGATAAGAGGGTATCGCTAGCATCTATTCCAGGTTCGCGGACAATGGAGGTTAAAAGATTAACCGCAGTGCGATGTTCAATTTGCACGCCTTTGGGTTTGCCTGTTGAGCCAGACGTGTAGATAACATAAGCCAAATTATGAGGAGCAACTATATTAGTTAAATTATGACCAACGGTCAGAGCAGGCTCCGTCCGTTTAGGGCGGAGTAATCTCTGACTGTTTTCTAGAGCGATCGCCATATTAAATTCTTCTAAATTAACAACTTGAGTCTGTTGTTGAGAAAAATCTAGATTTAAATGCTTTTGAGTCAGTAATACTGCAACTTGAGCATCCTCCAGCATATAGGAGATACGGTTGATAGGATAGCTAGGATCTAAAGGCACATAAGCACCACCAGCTTTTAAGATGGCTAAAATACACACCACCATTTCCATCGAACGCTCAACGCAAATTCCCACCAAAACTTCAGGTTTAACGCCAATTTCTCTTAGGTAATGTGCCAAACAATTAGCTTTTTGATTTAATTCTTGATAGGTTAACTGTTGCTCTTCAAATATTAGCGCGATCGCATTTGGGGTTTTGGCTGCCTGGCATTCAAATAATTGATGAATACATCGATCATTAGGATAGTCAATCTGAGTATTGTTCCAAGTAACTACAGTTTGCTCCCTTTCTGCTGAAGTTAAAAGCGGTAAAGTAACAACTTGCTGTTGGGGATGAGCCACAACATTTTCTAGCAAAACTTGAAAGTGACCCATCATTCTGGCGATCATTGCAGCTTCAAATAAATTATTATTGTAAGTAAATACGCAGGATAATCCTTCTGGCTGCTCAATAATTTTCAAAATTAAATCGAGGTTGAAAACTTCCCAATTAGAGTTTTCTAAAGTTTCTTTAGAGATGTTTTCCAGTTCAAAAAGAACTTGAAATAAAGCCTTATTTTTGTCATTTTGTGACAATATTTCGACTAGTTCTTTGCTTATTAACAGATTTTGCTTTATCTGAGCATCCAAAGTTATTTGCAAAGTTTGAACCAGCTTATTAAAACTGCTTGCAGAATTTAATTGCAGAGGCAATAAAATAATATTTTCAAATACGTCAAATTGACTATCTGTAGTAAATTTATTTTGCTTATTTGCTGGAGTTCCCACAATTATCTCAGTCTGTCCAGTGTAGCGATTGAGCAAAATTTGAAAAGTCGTTAATAAAACAGAAAATAAAGATACTTTTTCTTGAGCAGCAATACTGTTTAAAGATTTACTTAGTTCTTGAGATAAAACTAAAGTTTGATTGCTGGCAACAAATTCTTTAACTCGCGCTCTGGTCTTGGTTGTAGGTAGCTCTAAAACTGGTAATTTACCTTGGAAGAGTTCTTCTAAAAAAGTAAGCCTAGATTGAATACTATTTAAAATGGGCAAGCTTGATGTTTCAAGAGAGTCTGATTGAGATATAATTTGAATTATTTCTGAATCCTTGTCGGTATTGTAAATATTAGAAACAGAAGAAACATATGAAAAATTATCAGTATTTTTACTGTCCATTTAAGTTAAGTATTATCGAGTAAAAATTAAAATATGCTAGAAGTAATAAATAATAAAAGATTTTTTATTATTGCAACTAATATCTTAGCCCATGAATTTCGTCTTTGGGCAACTGAAATAAACCGATTAAATACTTAGAATTGAAGAAAAAGTTGATGTTAAAATGGTCAAATATTTCTGTCACCAAACTTTTCGTTTAACTAATTTCCATCCAGTCTTCTAACCTAGAAACAATTATCTAATTTTTATCAAAAGCTGAACATTCAGGATTTTAAAAAACCACGCATAGAATAATTTTCTGGTGCAGAATCTAATGATACACTAGAAATTAGAGAGCAAACCAATTATGAATGTCTTTCAGAGAGATTTGAGAATAAGCTTCTGTGCTAAATAATAAGACTTATTAGATTTTTAGCATTGACACACACGGTTTAAATATGTCTGATTCTGATCTAGAAAAGTTATTGCATCGTTTACATAATGATCTTGCCGAAGATAAACTGATTCAAACAATAACTAGCGATCTCAGAAAGAAACTTAAGGTAGATCGCGTAGCTCTCTATTACTTTTATCGTCAGTGGTCAGGAAGAGTGACGTTTGAATCATTGAGTTCTGGTATTTATTCAATTTTAGGCTCAACTGGACCAGATGACTGTTTTAATCAAGAATATGCCGATTTGTATAGAGACGGTAGAGTGAGCGCGATCGCTAATATTGAAACTGCTAATATTGCCGAATGTCATCGAGATTTCTTAAAAGAAATTCAGGTAAAGGCTAATTTGGTAGTACCAATTTTGATTCCTTCGGGACTTTGGGGCTTGCTGGTTGCTCATCACTGTCAAACTACTTTTTGTTGGTCGGCAGAAGATATTCAAGCGGTGCAAACAGGAGCAAGTAACCTTGCTGAAGCTCAAGCAATTCGTAACAACAAATAATGCAGCAGGGCTTGTTAGTTTTACTCAGCAAAAAGCGATGCAGCGCGTTGGGCGGGTCAGTTGCGGCTAAAGCTTTACTCGACTTGAAGCGACTGTACCAAAAAGCGATCGCTTTAACCCAGCTTGAGTTAATAGCGATCGCCTTATATTTATTCTAATTTAGTTCCAGGTTGAACAACTAAAAACCAACACCGTTAGCATCAACACCAATCAACTGATCCAATTGACTTTCAGAAAGAGCATCGCCACCAAGGTTATCATACTGCTGAATCAAGGCAGAAGCCAAAGGCGCATTGTAGCTTGTTCCTACTTCATTGGTGATGGCATCATCA
>JBBSPC010000068.1:0-24740 GCA_038259125.1 Chroococcales cyanobacterium
AGGACTTACGCACCGTACAAATTTACTATATAATTGTTAACGAAAATAGGTGGTTCTAGGCTTGTTTCAAGCATTTTTTGATAGATAGCGATCGCTGTAAAAGCGTTTAAAAACCAAAATTGAATGCCTAAAATCAATCCCCCATATTTGAGTTATTCTGTCAATGCGTAAGTCCTAGCAAATTACAAAATCGATAATCGAATAATTCTGATTGACTTTGGTGCAGTTAAAGAGATCTCCAATCTAACTCTTACTGAGGGACAAGGAACGTTTTGACCGTGGCTATTGGTACTCCTGGCTATATGGCTAGTGAACAGCACAGAGGAGATCCTCGATTTAACAGCGATATCTATGCTTTGGGAATGGCAGGGATTCAAGCTATTACTGGGTTTTATCCAGATCGGCTACCCCGCGATCGCGCTTTTGACTGTAGCGAAGAACTGGCTCGCATTCTTAGCAAAATGGTACGCAATGATTTTTTGCAGCGTTATAAAAGTGCCAACACAGAGACTATGCCTCAACGAATGCACTTTTAGAAAAAGTGAATCAAAAATTGAATTAGAAGGTTAAAATTTCCCCTAAATCTGCCAGAATTTGGCTAACCAAGAAAGCTAATATTAAAGTAATGAAAATCATTGCCTATATTTATAGCGATCCTCTTTTAGAACCTGCACCGAATAAAGAAATATGGGGATTAGAAATAGATCGAGTTTACCAAGATATAGGAAACTACCAGCAGTTAAATCAACTACTTGCAGACTGTGATGACGAACATCCAGACATCCTGTTACTTCGTCGCTTAGAAGAATTAGGAGACAATATTAAAATTATTAGCGATCGCCTGAACCAATTAGAATCAATGGGCATCCAGGTTATTGCTACAGAACAAGATTACAGTTCTCGGATGCGGTCACAAAATGGCAGCCATGACTTAAAATCGAATATAGCCAAAATTTTGCAGCAAATACAGGCAAATAAGCAGCGTATACGGCTAAAACAAGGTCATGCTCGTAATCGCTTAAAAATTCTGCCTCCTCCAGGCAAAGCTCCCTACGGATATCGTCGGGGACAAGATAAATATATTATTGATAAAAGCACCGCGCCAGTGGTTAAAGATTTTTTCGAGAGATTTTTATTATTTGGTTCATTGCGCGGTGCGGTTAGATATTTAGAAAAGCGTTATGGCAAAAAAATCTCTCCTTCTACTGGACGTAACTGGCTGACAAACCCCTTGTATCGAGGGGATTTGAGGTATAAAAAAACAGAACTGATTTCTAATACTCATGCCTCAATCATCAGCCGTGAAGAAGCAGCACAAATAGATCGTTTGTTGCGACGCAATAGTAGCTTATCTCCCCGTACAGCTAGCGCGCCTCGTTCATTAGCAGGATTAGTTGTTTGCCAACAATGTCAGCTAACGATGAATATTGCTCGTGTTACCCAGCATCAAAAAAAAGCTGAATATCTTTACTTACGCTGTCATCAATGCCCTCAAAAACCCAAGTGTAAAGCGATCGCTTATGCTCAAGTTTTAAATCAAACTATCAATAAGATCTGCGTTGAACTTCCTCTGGCTGTAGAACAGTTAAACCTACCAGATAATCGAGTTATTGAGGATATTTTAAGACAGCAAATTAAGCAGAAGCAATCAGTAATTGCTCAATTACCCAATTTATTAAAACAAGAAGTTTTAGATCCAGAAACCGTCGAACTTCGCAACTATAAATTACGCGCCGAAATAGCTCAACTAGAAAGCAAAATGGCACAGTTGCCTCCAGGAAATCTTCAGGCGATCGCCCAGGCTGTTTCTTTGCCTCAATTTTGGCTAGATTTATCAGAAGCAGAAAGACGTTTTTATTTTCGTGAATTTATTAAACAGATTGAAATTTTACGCAGCGAATCTCAATTATGGAGTTTGCAGTTGAAATTTATCTTTTGAACCCAATCTCATCTAGCAGTACCAACTGTGATTAGGACAAAATCTTAAAATACAGAGCTTTTAACAGAACTATCCTAGTTTTAAATATAGCTGATGAAATATAATTTTAGACAAACCAACATAAAGACAAATATATAGAGGCTATGCCACTAATTACCACTGGAAAATCATTTATTCGCGCTTTAGAAAAAAATGGTGCGTTGGGCTTGTATATGCCTCTAGAAGGGGGATCTGAAGGACGCTATCAAAGGCGTTTGCGAGCGTATGGCTATCAGACTATTAATATTACCGCCAGAGGTTTAGGAGACTTAGACGCTTATTTAACTAGAGTACATGGAGTTCGTCCTCCTCACCTAGGTAAGAAAACTATTGGACAAGATGCTGCGGTTGGTGATATTTACTTCATACCACCAATTGCTACTTATGAGTTGAGTTCTTTACCTGCTAACGCTAAAGGATTAGCACTGTGGATTATGGAAGGACAAATATTGTCCCGCCAAGAAATTCAGTATTTAGTTAATTTGACTAAAGAAGAGCCAAAAATCAAGATTGTTTTAGAAATGGGTGGCGATCGCTATGTTAACTGGAAACCTTTGGCTGACACTCTAGCTGCTGCATAATTTAAAATTAAGATGAGCATTGAGTAAGGGGATGGTATTGATGTCGGATAAAAATATGGATGATTTACTGGCTCCGTTAGAAGAGGAGTTTGAGCCTAAACAACAATCTAGAAGATCTAATGTTGAGCAATCTCAATCTCGCCCAGCCAAACCATCCCAAAGCTCGAAGCCAAACGTCTCAATGGATAAGATGTTAGCAGAGTTGAGGGCAGAACTAGAATCAGGAAGAGGTAGACCAAATAAGATGTCAAGTATGCCAGAAAAACCAGCAGCTTCTGCCCAACCAAATAAACCTAGTATTACGGCTAATTCAGCTAAATCCCGTGGTCACATAGAATTAATGTCACGCGATCGCCTGAACGCTTTAATAGATACAGACTATCGCCGACAGGCACACAAGCGCGAAGAAAAACTTGCTGAGATTAAGCGTCAAGAAGAAGCGAAGCTCGCCGAGATCAAACGTCAGGAAGAAGCAAAGCTCGCCGAGCAAAAACGCCATGAGCAAGAACTTATAGAGCTACAAAAGAGAGAAGAATTGCGAGAGCGCAGGCGTAAAGAAGCACTGCGAGAAGCAGCTAAAGAGTGGCTGATTAAGCTTAATCCGCGTTCAGAAGAAGGGAAATGGTTTGAGGAGTTTTCCTATGCCTATGAGGATAAATTGAAGGCGGCGATCGACTATTTAGAAGCAATGCGGGAAACTGGACTTTGAATTTAGTTAGTAAGCAGTAATACTAATTTATTATTTCTTGATTTCGGAGAGTGACAAAACAAGGATAAGCTCTAAGCTTTTTACAAAACTTTTTCTGATTTAGCACAGGGATCGAGAAAACCTGAGCGAACCTTGTAGGTGTAGCCAAGCTCTGGATGAAACCAAGGAGTATAAGCAAAAGCATAAGGATATAGTTTTGGTAGACAAATTTTATCTCCTGGTTCGATTTGAGCCATAATTTCAGGGATGATTTTTTTTTCTTTGAATGCAGCTAGCGTATTGAAGCTAGGGTAAAGATAGACAAAATTTGTCTTGACACCAACAATAATCAAGGCAATTAGAGAGATCGATCCTAGACGACGGGGGTTAATTAATCGATCTTGATAATTGGTAACTAAATATAAATTAAGGGAAATTAAAACTATCATCCAGTACATAAAGTACCTCAATTCGTGGGACTGAGGGAAATTGGCAGCGACTAGAGACATTACTAAGACTACTATTCCTGCCGTGTAATGATTACGGTTGCGATTTCTGGCGATGAGATAAATTAATAATAAGCCTTGGAACACTACATAAGCACCAAAGAAACCTCCCATACGGTTGCGGTCTGGATTTTGGCTGTATTGATCGTGATTCCAGTAGGCAGGTTTTACTTCAATAACAGAATAAAGCCACCGTTGCGCTTTTGGTGCATTCGCTAAATAGCCTGGGGCATCATTATACATTGGTAAAGCATGGTTGAGTACTTTGCCCGCAATTTCGATTCTGACGGGATAAAAAGGATTACCGTGAATTAAAGTATTTTTAATTGGGGTGGCAAAGATCAACAGAGAAGCCAGTAAAGCAAGGGGAATTGCTTTGGATATCCAAGAAATTAGCTGTTGTTTATTTGAGGAATTATATAATCGCAACCAGACAATTCTCAAGGCAATAAATACTAAAGCAATAAACACTAAAGGCTCTAGCTGCGGTTTGCAGTTTGATGAACCAATTCCAGCTAAAAAGATAATTAATAAATCTCTAATACTGGGTAAATTTCGCTGCTTGTAAAGTAGATAAGCCATCATAACGATCATTGCCAAAAATATATTAGCAATCAGGTCTACATAGCTATTGACCGCATGAGCCTGAATCAAAGGCACGGCTAAAAAAGCGATCGCTGATAGATAATAAGCAACCTGGAAATAACGCTTCAGAAAGTAGCTATATAAAACCAGGCTCAAAAACCCGACCAAGTTGGCACTCTGGACTCTTTGAGTAATCAACCACAAAAAACCCTGAAAAAACTCGCCTAGCAGAGGAAAACCGCGAAATCTCTCTTCCATATTGATAAACTGCTCTGCTGGGACAATGCCCCAAATTCTGGTGGCATAAGGCAGATGATAGCCCCAGGTATCAAAAGTACCGTCAACATCAATCATCCCTTTAAGAAATACAGAGATAGTTAAGCCAAAAGCGATCGCTTTTAAAACAGTTTCTAGCCCTAATCGTGATTTTTGAGGTTTAGAAGTTTTGTTGCTAACATTCGAGTTCATAGCTGTAAGCCTCATCAAGTTTTTGCTATTCCTCCTACAGAAATAGTTGCGATCGCCATAATTGTTATGTGTCTAAAATTTATTAATTGCCAGTTTTCATTTATTGATCGATAAACTCTTGAGCATTAGGGGGAATTACTTTTAAATCACCACAGTCTCTAGGATTTATTGCAACTTTGATAGCATAGTCATATTTGATTTCAGGATGAAAATAAGAACTATAATAAAAAGCGTTTTGAATTTGAGCAAAAGGCACGCTTTTTGGATCGGGGATAGCATGACGAGCAATCATACAGGTGCGCTCATTGGGAGTCATCTGCTCTAAAAGCTCTGGCTTGACGGTTCTGGCTACAAACTTGTCTAATGATGAGAAGCTTGGCTTGAGGTAATAAGGTGTAATTTTGGTAAAGGCGATCGCCATAAATAATAAATAAACTAAGCCTAAGTATTTCGGCTGCAACCATTTTGAGCTACGATTTTGTAACGAGGTAACTACGCACAAGTTTAAAGATACTAGAGTAATCATCCAAAACATGAAGTAGCGCAATTCATGGGATTGAGGAAAATTCGCAGGTACAAAAGACACCAGCAGCATTATTACAAGTGCAGTAGTAGCATTAGCAGATTTATCTTTGAGAGGCAGTTGTTTATTTTTAAACTGCTCGTGAATAGTCAAACCCAACATTAACAATAGATTGAACACTACATAAGCACCAAAAAATCCCCCCGCTCGATCTAAATACTTTTCATTACCACCATTCCACTGATCCGCCGACCAATTAGGAGTATTAATTTCCAAAATCGATCGCAGCCATTTCTGCGGTCTATTGCCTTCACTATAGGTATCAGGGGTTAGTTTGTGGTTTAAAACAATTCCCGCAACCTCAATTTTGATTGGGTAAAAAGGATTGCCATAGAGAGCAACATTTTTGATTGGGGTGGCAAAGATTAAGCTTGAAGCGACTATTGCTAGAGGCACAGTTAGCCATAGCTGGCGTTGCTTAGGTTGAGTATGTTTAAAGTACAGCCAAACCAGTCTAATTCCGACTATCCAGTAAAGCAAAAATATTAATGGCTGAAGTTGAGGTTTAATATTTGCTGCTGCTGCTGCGCCTAAAAAGGTAACTAGCAGTTCATTTTTACTAGGTAATTTAGACTGCTTGAAAAATCGATAGGTCATCAGCATCACGACTGAAACCCCAATGTTTCCTGGCAAATCTACAAAGCTAGTGGCAGCATGAATCAGTACCACAGGAATGGTAAAGAGAGCGATCGCTGATAGATATAAAGGGACTTGGAAGTAGCTTCTTAGAAAGAAAAAATAAATAATCAGACTTAAATAGCCAACTAGATTTGTGGACTGAATTCGCCCTGTAATTTTCCAGAGGAAGCCTTGTAAGAAATTCGCCAACAAGGGAAAGCCATCATAGCGATATTCAAAAAGAGATTCTGAGATAAAAGACTTTTCTGGGACTATACCCCAAATTCTGGCAGCAAAAGGCAGTTGATACCAACCGACATCATAATTACTATCAATATCCATGATTGCTTTCAAGAAGATTGATATCGCCACCATTAAAGCGATCGCACTAAAAATTATTTCTAATACTTGCCACTTATTTTTCAGCACTGCTCACCTCTTAACATCATGGCTACTTTAAATTACTGGGTATCATAGTGCGATCGCCACAGGCTTTGGGATCGAATGCCGTTTGAATCGAGTAATCATAATCTAATTCAGGATGAAAGTAAGAGCTATAAATAAAGGCATACTTTAAAGATGCTGTTGGCGCGGTTTGGGTATCTTCTCCCATATGTTTAGCTAGCAAACAAACCTGTTCGTTAGGCTTTATTTGTTCGATAAATTCTGATTTAGCCCCATGGTAAACATATTTGTCTAAAGACAAAAATAATGGTCTGGCGTAGAAGCTACCGATTTTAACTAAGACTATAATTAGAAAAACAACATAGACCAATCCCATATATCTTGGCTGTAGCCATCGTCCTAAAAGCTGTCTATTTTTGGGCAAAGAAATTAAATAAAGGTTGAGAGATACTAAACAGATCATCCAGTACATAAAGTATCTCAGTTCATGAGATTGAGGAAAATTCAAAGGAACTATAGAAATAACAAGTAGCGTCAAAAAAGCAACGCTAGCCTCTCTTGATTTGACAAAGTTATTGCCTCGCTCAGTTTTTACCTGTGTTACATCAATTTGGTCTTTATTAATTAACAGATACTTATTAAGAGTCATTTCTCTAAGCAGAAATCCTGTCAGCAGCAGCAAATTAAATACTACATAAGCTCCAAAGAAGCCTCCACGCCGATTTCTTTGAGGGAAATCGCTCCATTGATCGGGTTTCCAAAAATGAGGCGCATTTATTTCTAGTACTGAGGTAATCCAGTTTATTTGACGATTGCCTCCTTCGTAAGCATCTGGAGCTAGCTTATGGTTTAGGACAATTCCCGCTACCTGAACTTTGATGGGATAAAAAGGATTTGCGTATAAAATTGTATTTTTAACTGGGCTGGCATAGATAATTACGATCGCCAATAAAGTAATCAGCAGAGTTTTGACTATTTGTTTTGCCGCTGGTTTTTGCTGCCAATAGAGCCAAGCAAGTCTAGCAAGGGTAAAAATTAAAATAAATAAAGCTAGAGGCTGTAGCTGAGTTTTTGTATTAACAGCGATCGCAGCACCGATAAAGGCAATCAGTAATTCTGAGAAATTTGGTAATTGCTTATTTTTATAAAAGCTATAGGTCATCATTACCAAAATAGATGTACCTACATTCCCAAATAAATCCACATAGCTAGTGGTAGCATTAGTCAAAACTAAAGGAATAGAAAATAAAGCGATCGCCGATAAATAAAGCGGGACTTTAAAATAAGCTCTTAAAAAGAAGAAATAGCTAATAATACTCAAAAAACCAACTAAGTTAGTGGATTGAATTCTTCCCGTGGTTTTCCAAAAGAAACCTTGCAAAAAATGCGCCAACAAAGGAAAACCATCAAATCGAGGTTCAAACCATTTTTCGTCTCCCAGAAACATTTCTCTGGGCAAAATACCCCAGATTCTGCCAGCAAAAGGTAAATGATACCAGCCAGGATCGTAGTTATTATCAATATCAATGATTGCCTTGAGGAAAAGAGAAATAACTAGGGGTATGACAACTAAATATAAGATTGTCTCTATGCCTATACTTGTTACTTTTTTTAGCCTGTATGATTTTGATTGTTCTTTTTTACTAACTAAATTCAACATCGGCAATGATTTTTAAGGGATGAGGGATAAGCTGTCACGCATTTAATTTGCTTATTGTGGCTGATGAAGGGACGAGGGGAAAGGGAGACTGGGAGAGGGTTAAACTGTTTTTCAAGCAATTAAATAATATGTAGTTTAAATGATGAACAGCTTAAAGGATAAAGGATGAAGAATCGCCAAAGATGATCCAGATTTGTTACGCAAATGACAAGACTCAATGTTCAATGTTTATTGATTTTCCTTTGGTGTAAATAGAGCAAATCGCTCAACTAAAGCAACCACAGCAAACACGGCTAAGACAATTACTACCGCAACAATATAAAGAAATCTTTGCATCAGAGAAAACTGAACTGCCATAGCGTCTGGTACATCAAATAGTCTTAATAAACCAATCCAGCTAAATTCCATTAGTCCCAAATTAGCTGGGGTAAAGCTTAATAACATTGCTAACTGGACAATGGGTGTAACAAAAACTACTGCCGATAGCTTAATTTTAAAGCCTCCTGCGATCGCAATTAAGATCCCGCGAATAATCCAAACGATATAGCGAACTACGGAAATCCAATATAGGTAAAGAGTAAAATTTTTACTTAATACAGAATCTTTGCCCACCTTTGCTGTTGGTTGAACATCAGCCTTCCCTTTGCCTGGCTTTAGTCCTTTAACCCAGGTCAGAAATTTAATCAGTGAAGTAATCAGGCTACGGTGCCATTTATTGATCATAAAATGAACCGCAATAATAGTGGCAATCCACATCCAAACCGCTACGGATAGAGAGATATAGTTGAATACAAAAAGAATTGCAGCGGGAAAAAGTAAGAAAGGAATTAAAAAATTAAAAAATTGATCGTAAACAACCAGCAAAAAACCCCTGGAAATTGAGCTGATTTTATGAACTCTTAACGCCAAATTCTGAACCATCACCATGCCCACATACTGAGGCATAAACTGCATGGTTAATGAGCCTAATGTAGTATAAAAGAAGTAAAACCTAATTGGCTGTTGACTGTCGGGAGTCAGCTTTTGGGTAACTAAGCCCCACTTATAAGCTGATAAAAAAGTATGCACAATTAATGCCGTAATTGCCAGTCCAGCATAAAGTGGATTGAGGCTATAAAAGGTAGTAACAACTTCCTCAACGTCTACATTGGTAAAGCGCAGAATCAACCAGACTAAGAAAAATCCTAGACCCAGAGATAAGATACTAGATATAACGTTTTTCTTAGTTAACATTTGTCTTTTATTATTCAATATTTGGCTATTGACAAAAACTGCACTGCAATTAAATTAAACACTCAAAGATCACTCTATCTCAGAATTAGAACCACTTTGAGCAACGGCTATATCGTATCCCCATTTAGTTTCCAAGTCCAAGCCAGTTAGTGCCGATATTCTGGCAACTTCTGGCTGATATTGCTGCATTAATTTGAGTTTGATTGCTTCAGGCATACTAGCTTTGGGTGCTTGATGCCAAAAGAACCTTTCGACAATGTTATCCCGAACAAAATCATTAAATTCTTGAGAAAGCAGGTTTTTGGAAATGTTTTTAACTACGGGACTATTCACTAAATTGTTAATCACTGGAAATTTAACTTCCTTGTTAACGTTAAGCGAACTATATTCGGGAGTAAAGCTAGGATCTACGCCCAGAAATTCTAAAATCTCTCGATAAACACGCTCGTTTTCTGACTTAAATTCTTCAAAGACTATTATTTTAATTTGTTCTGGTTTAAAGCGATCGCAATAGCGTTTGACCTGCTGATAATATTTAACTCTTTGATCGTAGTAAAGATAGCTAGGGCTGGTAACTCTAGGGCTAGGATACTTTTCCTGTTTACGCTCGGCTTCTAGTGCCAAAGCGGTCAAAAAGTCTGGCTCGTTTTCTTCTGTAAACTTGACGTAGTGGCTGTGAAGAGAATAGAGATATTTAGCTGGTTCACGCAGGATAATAATTATTTTAGCATCGGCATTAAAGTTATGAATCTTTTCTGCTGCTACCTGAGAATAGAGATAGTTAGTTGAAGATTCGCCGACAATTTTCGCCCCATCTGTCCGTGCAAAAAGCTGTAGATAAGCCGACTCACTTCTAAAGTCAAAAAAACGCCGTTTGCCGTAAAAGCGATCGCTTTCTAAATGAAAGTCAGAGCAAAAAAAATGTGGTTCTTTGATACTCGACATAAAGATTTCGGGATGCTGTCCCAAAAACTGATGTAAAGCCGTTGTTCCAGATTTTGGCTGACCGACAATAAATAAATTAGGCTTCATGGATTTTGACAAGTTATGAGTAGAAAAGCTTAGGTTTGGGTCTGTAGTTTTGCCTTTAGCCTGGCAGATACTCGCTCTTGAATCCGAGAATCTTGCCAATATCTGTGCCATCCCCCAGGACCTAACAAAACAAAATCAGTAGCAAGCTTAAAAAGTTGAGTCGATTCACCATGAACCATTGCTGCTAAAGTAGTGTTGACCTCTGTGGAGAAAAAGGCAACTTTGGCTACTTGACTGGTTGATTGTGACTGAAGATATTTGTCTACTATCCAGCGCATCTGTTGACGAAACTCGGCTACGCTTGAGCTTCGACGTATGGTTTGAGAATCACCATGCACCCTAAAAGCTGCTAGAGGTTGAGAAATGTAGTAGGTTTCTCCCGCCGAAGCAAGCTTGAGCCAAAAGTCCCAGTCTGCGGTATACCAAAGCTCGTTGTTTAGTCCACCTGAATCAAGAGCAGCTTGGCGATTAAATACGGGAGAAGGGATGGCAATAAAGTTCTGGATTACCAGCTTCTGGATCATTTCTTGAGCAGATACTACCTGGCTATCCTTGAGGGGACATTGCCAAAGACCCAGGGGTTTACCTTCTCGATCAATAAATACTGAATCGTGCAGGTAAAGACTAACTTGGGGATGAGTTGCGATCGCTTTTTTAATGCTATTTAAACGTCCTTGCAGCCAAAGATCATCCTGATGCAGAAAACAGGCATATTTTCCCCGCGCCACAGAAAGAGCATGGTTGGTATTGGCTACCCAGTTACCCTGTCTGGCTTTAGTAATTAGCTTGATATTAAGCTTATCTTGATAGCTCTCAACAATGTCTAAGGTATTGTCTGTCGAGCCATCATCAATGACAACACATTCTAGTTCAGGGTCTTGTTGCACCAATATAGAATTAAGTGCTGCTGCTAAATACTTACTACCGTTATAGGTAGGAACAATTACCGACAACCAAGGTTCTTGAATCATCGTTTTAATCCTAAAATACTTAAGAAGAAACTAGAGAAGATTGTTTGGATACCCAAAGCTAAACAGGTTACCCCAGGAATAATGATCGGCATGGTTTGGGTGGGATTGAGTGAACCAAAATTATTTTCTCCCCAAATACCGAAGGCATATACTGAGGCTGCTGTACCCATCAAAAAGAGGGCGCAACCAGCTATCAAGCCTGTTTCAAGGTTGAAATATTTTAATAGTCTGTTTAAACGTCTATCTTCAGGTAATAGTCCTTCGCCGATGCCAAATACTTTGGTAAACAAAGCAAACATAACAATCTGGAAACCAATAGTCATTGCCGTGGAGGAATATAGCAGACTATGTACTTTGGGACTTGGCAGAAGAGATAGAGTTGCCAGCAAACCACCCAAAATCAAAAAGATGCCAGGATAGAAGAACAACCAACGAGGGCTATACATTAATAAGAAACGTAGATGTCTCCAACCATCCCGCCAAGTATTAAGATGAGGAGGACGACTACGACCATCAGGAGATAGAGTAGTAGGTACTTCGGTAATTTGCATTTTATAAAGAGTAGCTTTGACTACCATCTCGCTGGCAAATTCCATGCCTGTAGTTTGCAAATCTAAATTAGTAATTGCATCCTTGCGGAAACCTCTTAAACCACAGTGGAAGTCGTCACAGGGACTACCAAACAAAAGTTTACCAATACCAGTTAAGACGGGGTTTCCTAAGTAGCGGTGGAGAAAAGGCATTGCCCCTGATTCGATCCCACCTCGGAAACGATTTCCCATTACTAGATCATAACCATTACGTAACTTTCTGACAAAAGGATTAAGATTACTAAAGTCATAGCTATCGTCAGCATCACCCATAATGATGTACTTGCCTCTAGCCGCTTCAATACCGCCTTTGAGCGCGCTACCATATCCTTTTGTAGGGATATTAACTACTCTGGCATTAAGTCTTCTAGCAATTTCTTGAGAGCCATCGTCGCTACCGTTGTCGGCAATAATTACTTCTCCTGCAAGGTCGTTTTCGGCAATAAAACACTGAGCTTTTTTAATACAGGTTTCTAGGGTTTCTGCTTCATTCAAGCAGGGCATAATAATGGAAACTTCGATCGCATTGGCTTGCTCAATACGATTTATACGTCCACTAACTGGTGTTTCTTTTGTGCTTACGTTACCCAACATGATTAATCCTCTTGGTGATAATTATTAAAAATTCTTAGACTGAACCTGACGATTTCTCTGGTAAATACTCATTGTTTCAATGCAACTGATGTAATAGCTAAACTCAAAAAAATAAAATATGAGATAACTAGTAACTATAAAAAAGAAATTAATTAAAGTATTTGTTTGCAAATGCTTATTAGACAAGGTTTGTAATAAACAATAGCGTTTGTTATAAAATCAGTACAGTTTATATCTAAATAAAATATGAGCTAATCTAATCAAGAATTTTACATTTGCCCAGATCGAAATCGCGTTGATAAATGAGATTCATTATCATTTTAGTAAAAAGGTTTTTCAACACAAAAAGTAAAAAAATCGGGTAATGAATAAGTTTGAGATAATAATTAAGCTTCTCTTAATAAAGTACCTAATTAGTGTAAAAGTCTGGTAAATGAAATTTAAGTTAATTTGCGGTAATGATCGAGATTAAATCAGTCGATAAACTAGAGCAAATTTTTCCTTCTGCTCTTTTTGACAGTTGTAGATCTACCAAAGGAAATAAAAAATCTTGACATTGCTATAAAAAATATAGTTATGTACACAGGCAATGTAGATTAGACCTCTTGCATAAGTTCGATTAATCTCGGTTGTGTTTAGGGAAAAGGTTAAAGGTTAAAGGGGAAAAAAATTAATTTTGATTTCTAATTTATTTTTGCAAGAGGTCCATTAGAAAAATTGAGTAATAAAATATAAAATATGATGATTCTGATTTACATAAGATATGTTTAGCCTTGGCGCATTAATAAGCAATAAAACTGAACCTTATACTTGTTGGTAGTTGATGTTTGACTTACCTCTTACTAAATCCACCCGATCAACTGAGCGTAGGTTCTAATTAATAACTAACTATTAAGCAACAACATTCCTCAATGCAATTTAAGCAAAAGATAATAGTCACGCTGCTATTTATAGCGATCGCAATTCTTACCTTAGTTTCTAGCGTTGTCCATCTGTTAACCGAGTCTTGGTGGTTTGCAGCAGTTGGTTTTGAGTCAATTTTTTGGCAGCGGATTATTTGGCAAGTAGCTATTTGGGTAGTCACTTTTGCTGTTTTTGTCGGGTTTTTGGGATTTAATTATTGGTTAGCGTTAAAATTTACAGGCGATCGCAGCTTTAGATTTCTAGAATCTAATGAATTTGAACCTTATACTGTCACAATTGCTAACTACACGGCTACATTGCTTATTTTCTTAACTTCTCTAAGTATTGCTAATCTCAGTGCAGCATCTTGGGAAATAATTCTGCAATTTTTTAATGCTTCTGAGTTCAATCGTCTCGATCCGATCTACCAAAAAGATATTGGCTTCTATTTATTCCGCTTACCTCTTTTAGACAATTTAGAAAATTGGTTTCTTACCCTTCTAATTTCAGGCTCGATCTTAGCAGTCTTAGTTTATGTACTTAAGGGAACTATTCGCTATGATTGGCAGTGGAAAAGCTTAATCGTTGAGGACAATTGGCAAAAGCTCTTAACTAAACCAATCAAGGTTCATCTGAGTTTTTTACTGGCAGCGATCGCTCTTGATATTGCCGTTGATTTTTGGCTAGAGCGTTATGAACTACTTTATTCTGCTCAAGGCGTAGTTTGGGGTGCAGACTATACTAGTACTCATGCCCGTTTGCTGGCATTTTGGGTGATGATTGTCGCTTCGGTGTTATTAGGACTGTGGCTAGTAATTGCTACTTTGTCTGATAAACTCCAGCTTCCCCTATACGGTATTAGTATATACGCCGTAGTTCTAATTCTTTTTAACGGGATTTTTCCTGAGTTGCAGCAGCGTTTTGTCGTTGAACCCAACGAATTAGCCAAGGAAATGCCCTATATTAAGCATAATATTGAGTTTACGCGATCAGCTTATGGCTTAGACAAGATTAATACAAAAGATTACCAATTAAATTTAGCAGGCAATTCCAATCCAAATGTTCTGCAAGAAAACCAAGCAACTATTGATAATATCCCTCTGTGGGACTATCGCCCCCTACTAACTACTTACCGACAGCTACAGGAAATCCGTTTTTACTATAAATTCCTTGATGTTGATGTCGATCGCTATACCCTCAACGGTAATTACCGTCAGGTAATGCTTTCCCCTAGGGAATTTGATTATAGTCAAGTTCCCGCCTCTGCCAAAACTTGGGTCAACCGCCGACTCAAGTACACTCATGGTTATGGCTTAGTCATGAACCCCGTCAATGAAGTTACTACCGATGGTTTACCAGTCTTATTTGTCAAAAACATTCCCCCCATTTCACAGACAGATTTAGTAATTAAAGAGCCAGGTATTTATTATGGTGAGTTAACGCAGGACTATATCTATACAGGGATGAACACCGCCGAGTTTGATTATCCCCGTGGAGATGAAAATGCCTTTACCAAATACGATGGTCTTGGTGGTGTCCCCATTGGTAAATGGTTACGCCGACTTGCATACGCCTATGACCAAGGCAGTCTAAAAATTCTTATTTCTAATTACTTTACGACCGATTCCCGCATCCACTATCACCGACAAATATCAGAGCGAGTGCGTCATGTTGCTCCTTTTCTGCAATTCGATAATGACCCCTATATGGTGGTGGTAAACGGTAGGCTCAAGTGGATTATCGATGCTTATACTACAAGCGATCGCTATCCTTATTCAGAAGCCGTGGCTCATGAACAAAAAACAGAATTAATCAGCGATAAAAACATTAACTATGTTCGTAGTCCCGCTAAAGTAGTTGTAGATGCCAAGGATGGCACAATGCAATTTTACGTTGTTGACGAAAACGAGCCTGTCTTGGCTACCTACCGCAAGATATTTCCCAATCTATTCAAGGCAAAAGATACCATTCCCCCAGAAATTAAGGCTCATTTTCGTTATCCCCAAGATTTATTTAAAATTCAAGCCAGAATGTACTTGAGCTATCACATGGAAGATCCTCAAGTATTCTATAACCGTGAAGACGACTGGCGTTTTGCTACCGAACTTTATAGTGGTCAACAACAGCAGGCTGAACCTGATTATCTAATCATGAAGTTACCAGAAGAAGCCCAGGAAGAGTTTGCCCTAATTTTACCCTTCACTCCCGTCAACCGCGATAATATGATTGCCTGGATGGCTGCTCGTTCGGATGGCGATGATTACGGCAAACTTAGCCTTTATGAATTCCCTAAACAAGAACTAATATATGGTCCTTTTCAGATCGCAGCCAGAATCGATCAAGATCCTGAAATTGCCCAACAAATAACCCTTTGGAGTCAAACAGGCTCTAGGGTAATTAGAGGAGATATTCTGGTCATTCCCATCGATGGTTCAATACTTTATGTCCAACCTCTATATCTTCGCGCTGCTAAAGGTCAGTTACCCGAACTCACCCGCATTATTGTCTCCTACGACAAACAAATCGTTATGACTCCCTCTCTAAGTCAATCTCTAGCTGCGGTATTTAAACAAGTCCCCACCCAATTAAATCCCTCCATAAATCCTGCTACAGTAGATCCTCAAGCCCAGCAATCTGCATTAGAAATATATCAGCAAGCTCAACAGGCTTTACAACAAGGAAACTGGGTAGAATATGGACGCTATCAACAGCAATTACAGGATATTTTGCAAAAATCAAATTAAACGTTATCATAACCTTCTTTCCTTCCCCTTTTACCTTTAACCAAACCTAATATGAAATACTTAAATATTTGCTAGTTGGGAGACTTGGGGACTTGGGGAGGGATTTACTACCTGTGTAGTTGCTCCCCGTCAACCCGTCAACCCGTCAACCCGTCAACCCGTCAACCCGTCAACCCGTCAACCCGTCACCTGATTTGCATCATTCTTTTTTAGAATTCATCTTAACCAACGTCCGCGACGGTTTTTATTTGACAAGTGTTCATCCGAGAGAACCGCTAGATTATGTATTGATAGATTTTTTTGGGCAGTAGTCTTTTGATACTAAATATAATTAGCACTGATAGGGGAAAGACAATAAGCGGTAGTAGATAATTACTTATACCAAAGCTCAAAAGAATTAAAATTAGCGCAAAATGGACTAAATATACGCCTAACATCAGCGATGAAATGGGACAAATGTTTAGCTTGTACTTAGCAAAAACATCTGCTCTTAACAATAAAAGACTTGGCAACATACCAAATAGATATGGAATACCGACATTTTCTTGAGCAGTATAGACCATTAACAATATAGAAAAAATCAATCCCAAAAGAATAAACAACCTGGATTTTATTTCAATACTGAAGTAGCAACCTAAATAGATCCCAATTAAAACTGCTGATAATGCGTGCGCATATAAATCAAAAGGTTCAATATAACTAAATTCTCTCCATTTAGGAGCTAACATCATCAGGATGACTGCCATTGCTCCAGAAAATAATCCCAGAGTGCTTTTGGAAAAGATAAGTTTAGCTCGATCAATTAAAATCAAAATAATACACATATAGGGTAAATACCAAAGATGTGGTGATGGAGTCGAAAAAATGCAGCTTACAAAACTGTAATTTTCAGGACAAATTTGCCCAATTCTCACGAAATTTAACAAACTGTAGGGAATAGTCCAGATAAGGCAGGGAACAACTAGCCTTTTTATTCTTTCTGAAGGCTTGTTTTGACGTTTAGATATAGTAGCAAAGTAAGCTGAAATAATAATAAAAAAGATTAAGCCACCATAAGAGATCTCTCGTCCAGGCAGGCTTCCTGAATGAAACCAAACAATGCCAAAGGCACTGATAATCCTCAATAATTCAACGTCATTCCTCATAGATGTAAAGCAGTTATATCTTGAACATATCGATCTGTGCTTTCAAACTATAAGTGCTTTTTTCTCGATCTGGGCGTATCGTCAATGACAAAAAAGCGATCGCCACTCTCGGTTCGTAATGATTAAAGAGAATTATTTCAGCTTTTTACTTTATGTTGTGGCTATAGAATACTATCGAGACATTAGAAAACAATTAACCTTCTGTCAATTGGAATTTTTTTATGTCGAATATCTAAAATATTAGTTATAAAGGACTAGTTATGTTAAATATTAAAAGTTATTCTGATGTATTTAATTTGTAAATTACACCAAAACTTGATAATGGATGATGTGTATTAGTATATTTTTTTCAAAATAATATCAATTTATAAGATCAAAACTAAAGCTAAAGTGCTGACAGATATTCTATGTGACCTAGCTAACTATAATTATTGTTTCTTTTAGCAGCTAGTCCAAAACTAAAAACTGACACAAAGTTACTAATTATTTAAACTATGAACTCATCCAGCAATAGTAGCAGCGACTACCTTTCAAGCAATAGTTTGCCTCAACCTAAAGGAGATAAGTTGCTTAATCAAGGGCAATCTAATCAGGAAAATGATCGTGCTGCCGACTCTTCTGATAGTGCAATTCGTATTTTAATCGTTGATGATCAAAAAATGATTAGGGAAGGATTAAAAGCCCTAATCAAAACAGAAGCAGATATTGAAATAGTTGGCGTTGCTGAAAATGGCGAACACGCTGTAAAACAGGTAGAGTCTCTTGAGCCAGATGTTGTCTTAATGGATATGGAGATGCCTGGAATGAACGGCATGGAAGCAACTAAAATCATTTGCCAAAAATTTTCTGAAGTTAAAGTATTAGTGCTTAGCACCTTTGATACTGAAGAATATGTTGCTCGTTCTCTTAGCTCTGGAGCAATGGGTTATTTACTCAAAGGCACTCCCGCCAAAGAACTTACCGATGCGATTAGATCGGTACATCGTGGTTATGCTCAAATTGGACCTGGAATTTATCGCAACCTAGCCTTGTCTCAAACACAAGAAGCTAAAAAGCTCCCTGTAATGTCTCCGTTGGCAACCAAAAGTCAGACAGAAATCAAAGAACGCTCTTATCCCTCTGGACAGCTTGTTACTACAGCCTCCGAAAACGATGCTTCTAGTTTAGTCAGGCGAGATCCTGCCTCAGCTAAATCTCGCAAGTTTGAGCAAACAGTAATTTTGCGTCCTTCTCCTAGATGGTCTAGAGCCACTATGGCGGGAATTATGGGAGTCACTATTTTTACCATTGCCTGGTCTTTGGTTGCCAAGATTGAACGGGTAATTCCTGCTCAAGGTATAATTCAGCCTACTAATAAGCTACAGGAAATACAGGTGCCTACAAATGGTGTAGTCGCAGAAGTAAAAGTAGAAGAAGGGCAACGAGTAGAAAAAGGTGATGTTTTACTAGTCTTAGACTCCACAACCTCCAAAGCTCAGGTTAATTCTCTGAGTAAAGTGCGACAGTCTTTGCAACAAGAAAACAAATTTTATCGCGCATTGATGTCAGGAAAGCTCGATCTCGAAGATATTGACGAAGTAATTGCCTCTTTAGATATTCCTAGGGAAGTAGCAGAACTTACTCGCAATAGAGCAGCACTAAAAGCAGAAAACGAGATGTTTAATGCTCTTTTAAACGGTTCTAGTCAGAAACTAGCTCCAGAGCAACAGGCTAGACTAGAAGCATCAAGAGCGGATTTGCGACAAAGAACCACCTCAGCCAGACTAGAAGTTGAACAACTACAAAAACAGCTAGAACAAACCAAAATTCAGCTAGGGGACAATCGAGCGCAGTTAGCTACAGCCAAACAAAATTTAAAAGAAATTACAGACCGTAACATTGAAGCAAGACAACAGGCTGAAGATAGCTTGAAAATTGAAGAAGGAACTTTAAAAGCTATTGTTCCTGTCTATCAGCAAGGAGGAATTGCCAAACTTCAGGTAGACCAGCAAAGACAAAGAATTAATGACCGTAAGCAGACAATGGTTGATGATCTCAAGCAAGGTAATCTAGAGCGCGATCGCCAGCAACAGCAGGTAACAACTTTACAATCAGAAATTAATCGTCTATTGCAAGAAGAACAGCGATTAAGCCTAGATATTTCTCAAGCTAGAGAACAGTTGGATAATACGGGTACTCTCTCTACCAAAGATTTATACGATCGAAGAGCTGAAAATAGTAAACGACTGTCGGAAATTGACAGTCAACTCAATAAAACAATTGTTGAAGACGATAAACAGATTGCTGAAATTAATAGTCAAGTCAGCAGTGCCAAACAAAATCTTAAATATCAGACAATAAAAGCCCCTGTTACGGGAGATGTTTTTGACCTCAGGGCATATCCTGGATACGTTCCTCCTTCTGGTCAGGCAGCTAGTCCTGTATTACAAATTGTGCCGACAGAAAACTTAGTCGCCGAAATCTTTATTACTCCCAAAGATATTGGCTTTGTTGAAAAAGGAATGACTACAGATGTGCGGATTAGTGCTTTTAACTATAGTGAGTATGGAGATATTAAAGGCAAGGTCAAGTTTATTAGTGCTAGTGCCTTAAAACCCGAACCTCCCTATGATTTTTTCCGTTACGTAGCTAAAATTGATTTAGACAAAGACTATCTCAAAGTCAAAGGCGAAAAGAAATATATTCAGCCTGGGATGGAAGTTCAGGCTAATATTCGTATTAATGAAAATCGTACTGTCTGGAATCTTTTAACCGAGCAATTCCTAGGAGGATTGGATAAATTCAAAGAATTGGAATAATTTCCATCATACAAACTGTGATTAGGACAATATAAATCCTCATGACGTTTTGCGAAAGCTGTGAGAAAAGTGCATAGTTGAGGTCACGAATGCGCGAGGAATCCTCAATCATGGTGTGATAATCGTCGCCACATCTGCCGCTTCGGAGGGAAACCCCTGGCGACAGCCACTCTACAAGGCACAAACAAAGGCGCACTTCCGCAAATAATGCTGATTAAGGCACGCCCCGACACAAATCCTTAAAAAAAAATCAATTTGTTCATTTGTATGCTTACTTTGGGAACTATAAGCTAGTTAAGTTGATTTTATTGATATGGAAACAGCCCTCAAGCTTGATGTTAAAAAGCTATTAGAGCAGCTAGCGCAATCCCAAAGTTCAGGCTGTCTGGAATTAAATGAAGAGTTTGTCTCATGGAAAATCTATTTACAACAGGGAAACCTCAAATATGTTTACTGTTCTATAGAAAACCTAGATCAGCTTAAATTCTATCTTCATTATCTCCAATTGAAGCAGGCTGTAGCAGCTTTAGAAAGGCTACCAGATTCCTTGGTCAATCGACAATCTTCTGTAGAAGATGAATTAGATGGTCAAAATCTTTACGGTAACGTTATTCCTTGGCTGCTATCAGCAAAACAACTCGATTTATCTCAGGGTATCAAGCTCCTACAGCAAATTACCAAAGACGCATTGAGCTTTTGTCTTTGGCTTGAACGAGGGACTTCTTCATGGCATGGAGGAAATTCTCTCCCTGCTTGGATTCCGTTGCAGCTTCAAAATGCTATATCTTTGAATGTGCCAGAATTTTTGCTCTTAGAGCAAACTAGACTAAAACAATGGCAACAGTGTAGTTCTGAACTTCTTTCTGTTTATCAACGCCCTTATTTTGCTCCTAGTTGGGAAAACAAGTCTTTGCCAACTTCTGGCTCATTAAACCTCAAAACTCTCCAAGAACTATCTCAAGTATTAAGAGGACGTACTAGCATTCGTCAGCTTTCAGTCTTGCTGCGTAAAGATGAGCTTAATGTAGGAAAAATTCTCTCACCATATATTGATGCCAAGATTATATATTTGCATCATGCTCAAACCCCCTTAGAAAAGTTACCTAGTATTCCTAGATTAGATAATAATGCCCAGGATTTGTTATCTGGTAATTATAAGAGTGAAAATAATCTCCAAAAAATTGAGCTAAAAACCTGGAAAATAGTTTGTATTGATGATAGTCCGACAATCCTAAGTGAAATCAAGCGTTTTCTGAATCAAGAAAAGTTTGAAATTACGGCTATAGATGATCCTGTACAGGCTGTATCGCAAATTTTTACGATTAACCCAGACTTGATTTTACTAGACATTACTATGCCCAGAATTAATGGTTACAAACTATGTGGGCTATTAAGAAGCAGTGGCAAATGCGATCGCATCCCTATCATTATGGTCACAGGTAATACTGGCTTAATTGATAAAGCTAGAGCCAAAATAGCTGGAGCAACTGACTATTTTACTAAACCTTTTACCAAAGAAGGTTTAACCCAAATTATTGAAAAGCATCTGAAGTAATTCGCTTTTTTCGATTACTAATTACTAGTTAATTTTATTCACAATCATCGAATTAAACCAATGAAAACTATCCTTATTGTTGACGACGTACAATCGGAATTAGACATGATGGCAAATTATTTAACCAAAGCTGGTTATAAAGTCATCATAGCAATTGATGGCGATGATGCGATCGCCAAAACCATAGCCAATAAACCTGATGCCATTGTCACAGATTGGATGATGCCTAAAATGGGTGGTTTGGATATCTGTCGCCAACTGAAAAAGAATCCAGAAACGGCAAATATTCCTGTGATTACCTGCACTGCTAAAGACAGAGACGTAGATCGGATGTGGGCAACCAAGCAAGGAGTTAAGGCTTATGTAACCAAACCCTGTACTCAAGATCAATTGGTCAGCGCAGTTCAAGGAGCAATGGGATAAGTACCAATGTCAAATCAAAGTGTAGCTGCCAAAGTTCAAGCCAATCTTCAGGAGCTATTTAAAAGTAATTTAGCTCCTGGTAATGCCTATATAAAATTTCAACTGACAGCAGACATAGCAGCTTTGCTGTCGATGGAGCGAGTACAAGAATCTTTAATTGTCAAAGCAGAGCAAATAACTACTTTACCTAGTATGCCAAAGTCAGCGATCGGCATGATTAGTTCTCGCGATCGCGTTTTTTGTATATTTGATCTGGCTCAATTATTGACCTTACCTTCTAAATTAATTACTCCTCGTCAATATCAAATTATCGTCTTGCAAACAGTTTCTGAGCCATCGATTTATATTGGTCTTGCTGTGACTCAGCTTCAAGGAATTATACGCTTCCCTTCAGAGAAGATTTTGTCATCTTTAGATTCTTTTGACTCCAAAATTACATCTTATCTAAGTGGATCTGTAAAAGAAAAAAAAATAAATATTCCCATCTTTGATTTTGACGCTATTATGTCTCATTTTGAACATATTTCAATAAACAACTAAATACTTAATTTTTGCATCTTCAAAACAAATTTCCAGCAAATACGTCAATATTTTTGATTAATTATTATGAGTAAAGCCACTTCTCAATTATCTCCTAACTCTGATTTAACTAACTCGCCAATCTCTTCTACAAAAAAATCAAGTTCATGGTGGCAAGGACTAGGACGAACGTGGAACAATCTATCTATTAAGGCTAAGATTTCGATTTTATTGGTTACTGGGGCAGCTATACCTGTAATTGCCGTAACTCAGGGTATTGTTGAATTTGCTAAACGAGAATCATTAAAGAATCTTCAGAGTAATTTAGCCACCGAATTAGTATTACTACAACAAGAAATTAGCTTGGAACAGCAAAATTTGGCAACCAATGCCAATGCTCTAGCACTTTCAGTTCAAGCTGCTGGAGTCAACTTAAAAGATCCCAACAGTGTGGCAAGCAATAGTCAAAAGTTGCAGTCTTTTATTAAAAATGTTAAAAACCAAAAATCAAACGCCAGTTTTTATTTAATTACCGACGATCGGGGTAGAACGGTAGCGCAATATATTCAGGAAGTAAAAGATGATGGTTCAAAATATCCTTTAGTTCCTACTGATAAGACAAATAGTTCGCCGCAGTTTCAACCAATTGAGTTAAAAAATGGGATCGCTTTAGGGGAAATACCAATTGTCAGCAAAGCTTTAACATTATCTCGTCCTTTATCGGGCTTTGAATTATTATCTAACAGTGCTTTGCAGCGTTTGGGACTTGGTCGTCAAGCTAATATCGGTATGCGATTTCAAAAAACTGAGGGACTAGCCGAATCCAAACAACCTTATCCAGAAGGAAAATTTGATATTGATGGCGGAAAAGCTGGTTTTGTTTTGATGGCAGTTGAACCGATTCAACTAGATAACAACAAGGTTGGTACGGCAATTGTGGGTACTTTAGTCAATCGCAACTTTGAACTAATTGATCGCCTTAAAAATGTAGCTAATGTCTCCACAGCAACTATCTTTGCCCAAGATTGGCGGGTTAGCACTAATGTTCCTTATACAGATAAGACAACCAGGGCAATTGGTACACGAGTATCAAGAGCCGTTGCCGATATTGTCTTAAATAAAGGAGAAACTTTTTTAGGAAGTGCCAATATCATCGGTGTTGAATATCAAACAGGATATAGCCCAATTTACGATCACTCTCAGCAAATTGACGGTACAAAAGCTTTGCCAGTAGGTATTGCTTATGTAGGAGAATCTCAAACTCAAGTTGATGCAATTTTAGGCAGAATTACCTTAGCTGGATATGGCATTGGTGGCGTGGTATTGATCGTCTCGACAATCCTCATTTCAGCTCCTTCTGAGTCTATTTCCCGTCCACTTAGACGACTGACTCAATTTGCATCTCAAATCGCTGAAGGTAAATCGGGAATACGTTTAGAAGCTAATGATCGTCAGGATGAAATTGGGGTTTTGAGTCAAAATCTTAACGAAATGGCAGAAAATATTGATGCCAATCTAGAAGCTAAAAAACTTGAAGCTGAAGAACAACGCCTCGAAAAAGAAAAGTTAGAGTTAGCAATTTATACGCTTCTAGAGGAAGTTTCTGAGGCTACAAATGGAGATTTAACTGTTCGAGCTAGCCTAGATTCATTAGAACTTAGTACGGTTGCCGATTTATTTAACGCCATCATCGATAACTTACAAGAAATTGCGATCGAAGCCAGACAGTCTACTAGTCAAGTGGGTTCTTCCCTCAAGCAAAACGAATCGGCAATTCGGCTGTTGGCAGAACAAGCGATCGCCGAGGCTCAAGAAACTCGTGACACTTTGATCTCTATTGAACAAATGTCTCAGTCAATTCAGGCAGTTGCCGCCAATGCTAGCCAAGCAGAAAAAATAGCCGACGATACCTACAATACGGTTGTCAGCAGTACTAGTAATATGGATTTAACTGTAAGCAGTATTCTCGAATTGCGAACTACTGTAGGCGAAACAGCGAAAAAAATGAAGCGGTTAGGAGAATCCTCGCAGAAAATTTGGCTCTATCGGAATTGCCGTGGTAGACACCAGATATAGCGTGGTTGTCAAACTATGACTACTTTGGGATGATAAACAGGTAAAATCGACTGTGGTTGCCAGAATGGATAACTCAATTCAGATA
>JBBSPC010000069.1:0-24222 GCA_038259125.1 Chroococcales cyanobacterium
AGCGACTTTTTGAGCTAGATTTGGCTCTTGCTCTACTATCGTCTTAAACAGAAGATCGCTGATTTGTTCAATAAGGTCACTATAATTTTGATTCATGGCAGTGTCTTAATTGGTTCATCTCTTCAAACACTGCCTTTTTTTAGCTTCTTTAATTCTGTTGATTTTTGCTTTAAATTTCTATTTCCTCAAAAGCCCGAGTGCCAATTAGCGATCGCCCTGGACAATTACCAACTGTTTTTGAGCGCACCCAGCGGGAAGTGACTTTTCAACGAATTATAATTTCTCCCCCCATCAATCTCACCAAATCCTCAAAAGTCTTGGTTCGTGAATTGTTTGTCCAAAGTCCAATCAATCTAGATGACAAACTATCCTGACAATAAAATAACGTAGTATTATAAGTATTCAAGCCATAACCATCCTTAATGGATGCAACCCCTGATGGTCACTACACCCGCAAATAAAATAACCTATCAAGAATATCTCAGCTATGGTGAATATGACACTGATGAGGTTTATGAATTGGTTAGAGGTAAATTAGTAGAAATGCCTCCAGCCAGTTTTTTGCATTCAGATATTATTGACTTCATTGCTGATTGTTTCAAGGCTATAGCTAAAGAGTATAAATTAAATATTAAAGTTAAGACTGGTGATGTAGGAGTTAGAACTGGGATTAATTCTGCCAGAATTCCCGATATTGCAGTTATCAATGATCGAGTTTGGCAAAGTTATCGCCTTAACTCTTCAGCCGTGATTGAAAATGGTTTAATGTTAGCTGTTGAAGTAGTAAGTCCTGGTACTGAACAAGTGTCTAGAAATTACAGCGAAAAGGCAGCAGAATACCAAAATATAGGTATTCCTGAGTATTGGATTGTCGATCCTATTCAACAGAAAATAACAATTCTAGTTTTAGAGTCAAGAAGCTACGCTAAAACAGTATTTGCGGTCGATGAAACTATTAATTCGATGACTTTTCCCGAATTAATAGTTACTGTGAATGATATTTTGTCAGCTTAATTGTTTTTTCTGTATTTACAGTGGTGAAATTCGCCAACCAAAACGAAATTTTCATCCCTAGAAAAGCGATCGCTCGAAAATGAATTAGAGAATTCGATCTACACTATTTACTCGCTCAATAAAATCGGCGATCGCTTGATTCACCACGTGCGGATATTCGGCAATCAATAGATGACCCGCTTCTGGCAAATGTAAATGTTGTCCTAGCTGAAAACTATTTGCCAATTCTTCTCCCATTTGTTCTGTAAACATTGAGTCTTGACCAGCACTAATTACTAAAACAGGTAATTTCTTTTTCATCGGGGTTTGGTGACGTTGCCAAAAATTGTAACCCCAAAAAATTTCTAACGCTTCGTAGGGATGAGGTTCAAGGGGAACAGCGCTTTCTGCCAAAAACTGTTCTATTTTTTTGCCTTGATGATTGCTAGACAAACGGTTTGTCAAAGACTGCACTTTGGGAAAGCGATAAAGGTATCTGCCTCCCCAAGCCAAAAACTTGATTAGCGGAATTTCCCACCAAGGCGCGAGATCGTGAGTGCCACCTGCGATCAAAACCAGTGCCGTAGCTGAATTGTAACTTGCCCACTCTAAACCCAAAGGGACACCATAACTATGACAACAAAGAATTGGTGATTTGATCTTGTAGCGTTTGAGTAACCGAGTTAAATCACGGCAATGTCTGCCCACAGAATAGCGATCATAAGCACTAGACTGTCCGTGTCCCGCCAGATCGTAAGCCAATACTTCCCTATGGCGATCGCCAAAAAATTCATATTGCGATCGCCAATTAAATCGATTTCCTAATCCTCCATGCAAAAAAATTAATCCTGGCTTAGTTCCAGCATGATAACTAACCTGTAAATCTACTTTACGGCGCAGGTTAATTAATTCACCCTTGAGATAGTCTTTCAAGACTCCATTGTTATTTATTGGAAAATTATACTTACATTATTAACTACAGCTAGACAATAAAACATCTATTAGTTACAACATGAATCAAACTCAAATCAAAGTGGGACTGTGGATTATTGCTTTTATTAACCGCAACGCTTTTATCGGCGGTAACTCCTGGCTTACATCAAGATTCGATTGTCTCTGATTTACTCAAAAGATTGAATTATGTTTGATATGATTGAAATCAAGTCATCGCTACAATAAACGCAAGTTTGTTAGCGATATATCTAACCTTTTAAATAACTTCAACATTTATTTTATGAGTAAACAATTAGTGTTGATTGCTTAAACACTCAAGTTGGCAAAGTGTGCCAGTTTAAACTTGAGGATTTATTATACTATCTATCCATCTTTATATCAAAACTCTCTATCAGTAAATTAAGCTAAATGAACAGCTATGATGACAAATAATACCAACAAAACGTTGAGAATTTTTGAATTTGTTTTTTCAATAGCCGCTTTATTTCATCTATCCGAAGCTATTACTCCCTTACTTTTAACCAAAGGAGCAAATGAAGGTGACGGTATAGCATTAAGTGCTTATGATTTGTCCCTTAACGCCAAAATGTCTTTGCTGGTTTACTTTGTGACGTTTATTCTTTTGGCAATAAGATGGAAAAGAGTTCTCCCTGTACTTTCTAGCAATAAGTTGCTCTTTATCTTAATGGCAATTGTTTGTTTTTCCTATTTCTGGTCTATTAACCCGCCTCAAACTTTTAGATTTGCTGTTTATGCTCTCGGTACTACGGCTTTTGGACTTTACTTGGCAACCCGTTATACTTTGTCCGAACAGATGAATTTGCTGGCTTGGACTTATGCATTGTTATTAATCTTGAGTATTTTGTTTGTAGTGGCAATACCTAAATATGGTCTGATGGGTGGAGTTCATGAAGGGGCTGTTCGCGGTGTATTTACTCATAAAAATCAGTTTGGTGCATTCATGGCTCCTTCTGGGGTAATTTTCTTTTTAAATGCCTTGAATAATCAAAAAAATAGCTGGATTTATTGGTTTTTGCTGGTTCTTAGCTGCGGTACGATGGTAATGTCGCGGTCTACAACAGCTTTAGGGACATTTCTAGTCATGTTGATGCTGTGCATAGTTTATCGTATCTTCCGCTGGCGATATGAG
Source organism: Chroococcales cyanobacterium (assembly GCA_038259125.1). Taxonomy (GTDB): domain Bacteria; phylum Cyanobacteriota; class Cyanobacteriia; order Cyanobacteriales; family Xenococcaceae; genus Waterburya. The sequence goes on from JBBSPC010000069.1 coordinate 3,098, forward strand.
GTAATGATTTCGGCAATTTTAGCTGTAATTATTGTCGGTGTCGGTGTTCTGGTTTATTTGGCTGGATACGTAGGCGAGGATGCACTCACTAGTTCTGTAGGTAAAGATACAACATTGTCGGGCAGAACCTTAATCTGGAGATATGTTTGGGATCAAATTCAGTTACATCCCTGGTTAGGTTATGGACTGTCAGCATTTTGGAATGGTTTTGAGGGTCCTTCTGGCTATATACAATTGGCAACGGGGATAGGCGTAATTTATGCTCACAATGGATTTTTAGATATTTGGTTGTCTATAGGGATTATCGGCTTGGTTGTTTTTTTAATCGGCTTTGTGATTACAATAGCTCAATCTTTAGCTTTATTGAGAAAAACTAACAGCCCAGAAGGGTTTTGGCCTCTTTTGTTTTTAAGCTATGTTTTGTTGTCTAATTTGACTGAGGGAACAATAAATAGTATGAGTAGTTCCTTTTGGGCGCTCTATGTAGCAATATCTTATTCCCTAGTTATAGCTAAGAACAACAATTATAAAATTTACGATTAATTTGAGGTATTGCTGATTTAATTGAGAAATCTAGCTATAACTGTTGAGTTGAGGTGAAAAATTTACTTTGGCGTTGCTAAATCAGAGTATGACTTTATATTGGCTACAAAAATACTCAGAAAAATAAAGTCTATCAAAAGCTAAGAGCTACGAGCTACGAACAGTATTATTTTCGGTTTCATACCTTCAATCAGCAACGCCTTACATCTTAATTCACATATAAAAATAACTTGGTTGAATGAATCAATTTTTTTCTGATAGTTTTCCAGATGATCTTGCCAGTGGTAAAACTATTGGGAGTAAAACTGCTGCTGGTATTGAAAGAAAAGGAATAGATCGAGAAAAGGCGATCGCCATTGACAATCATGCCCTGCGTTTTAAGCCTTTGATTCAACCTGGTTGGGGTAGACAGGGTATTGCCTACGGCAAATATCAGCGCACCAATGGATTAACTATGGCGGTATTGCTGCTTAATGGTCATAATACTTCTCAGGCTGAGACGATTGAATGGCTTTATAAAAGGATTCCTCAATGGTTAAAGGGTAGCGAAACTGAATCAATATTGAAACGAGTTACTACTTGGCTAGGAAGCCAGCACAAATCAGCAACACCAAGACGTTTACTTAGTTGGTTTCGCATGGCAGCAGAGGTAACTAAGTTTTTTCCCCTACCCAAAATTAACGATAATTTGGCAGTGGGTTGGTTTACTGATGCCGTACCTAGTAACCTACCTGAAAACGCCAATAATTTTGTTATTCGCGCCACGGGAGCAGAAAACGGCGAGTTACTAGCTAAAGTAGGTACAAAACTACTCTCGGTTTTGCGGGGACTACAGAATGTGCCTGTCTGTTATGTGGTGATTTTAAGAGAGCAGGGAGCAGCTTACTATGCAGCTTCTATACCACAGGTCTATGGCTTACCGAGTTTTCCCCAGCTTCGTCCAGTAGCTATTGATGCTGTTAATCTTGAACCAACTCTTTATGCAGGTGTTCATCAAAGCGTCCTCGGTCAAATTGGCTTTCGTGCCGATACTAGAGTGTATGGGGTAAAGGTAGAAACCATTTCGGCACTTGGGACGTGGTATGGTACGGCTCATGGTGCTGATACCTTAATAGGAACAGAAAATCTTGCCTCTATTCCTGCTGAGGTAGGAGGTGCTTGGCAGATTATTATTGGTAGTTTTGAGCGCACCAAAGAAGGCTTGATAGCCAGAGCCAATAACAGTTTAGGAATTTTAGAACCTCAAGCAACTTCTGGACTATTACACGCTAAGATTTGTTTTAGCAGTAGGAGTAGTGCGATCGCCCTAGAAGATAAATCAGCTACCATAGGTATAGTCTGGAGATTTCAAGATAGCCATAATTATTGGTGTTGTGAGATTAACGACACTAGAATATGTCTTCAGTTGATTGAAGCTGGACAAAAAGAAGTACTTGTCTGTGCTGAAGACTTTTCAATTGCCGATGAAGTCGGCTACCTACAAATATTAGACGATGGGCGAGAAGTAAAAATCTATTTTGATGGTCAGTTAATTGGTAATTGTATTAATGAACGATTAACAACTGCTACAGGTATGGGTATAGCTATATCTCAAGAAAATTCTGATATGTATTTACAGAATTTTGAAGCTCATCCCCGTACTGTAATTCTTTCCGCTCTCGATTTTGATTTGCCCTGGTGGCGAGAAGGTAATGATATTGTCATCGAAGATGATTTTAACAACTGGGAGGGAGATTTAAGCGGCAAGACTACCTTGTTGGGTAGCCAAGTATGGCAAAAAACTCTGGGCAAAGGTGTCTTTGAAATTTTACAATCTGGTATTGCCAAAGTAAAAGCCGACGTTGCTAATCCTAATCCAGACCGCACTGCCTATACTGTGGCTGTAAACAATTCTCTTGCTGATGTGTCAGTTACCATTGTTCCACCTGGAAAAGAAAGAGGTCAAGGAGAAAAAGGGCGAGGCGGTCTAATTTTTTGGCAGGATCGAGATAATTACATCATTATCAATACCTGGCTGGATGACTTTTATGAAGGGGAGTCAATTTCCTGTTTTTTCCGTATTGCCGGCTTTGAAGAAATTTATGATGCGGTGTGGTCAAATATTGGTCGGACGATCGCCTTTGGGCAACCTTATACTCTTAGAGTAGTCTTTGATGGTAATCATTATTCGGTACGAGTAAACAATCAAACCGTTTTATATCGCGCTCTGACCGATGTTTATCCCTGGGCTACTACTTTAAAAATCAATCGCGTTGGCATCATAGCTAATTGGGAATGGGGAAATGATACTGGCAGTGGCTTTAGTAATTTTATCGTCAGAAAATCTGACCAGCCTAACCAATAAATTTACAGTTAAGGACTAAGTTAGGTACAAAATTGAATTTGACCAAAATGTAAATAAAAAAGTTGCCAGATTTAGAGTAATAATAACAGTTATTATCAGCGTAAATATATTGCACTTATTTTCTCATGAATGTTCATACACCTCCAGCACTTACTTTAGAAAAAATTCAGATTCTTGCATCATTCAAACAAGATGTTTATGATTGGTTCTATAGACAAGACTATTCCTTAGATGTCGAGACACTTCGCTCTCGAATCAAACAAAATGTTCAGCAGGTTCGTAATATAGCCCAGGAAACTAACTGTCTTAAACTTGTGTCAACTGCTCCTCCAACTCAAAATGGATTAACAGTGAGGGATTATGATCCTTTTAATAGTGTTTTGGATACTCCTTATTATGGAGTTTCCTTTATTCCCACAATTATCGAGATGCTTGATGAAGCTATTGGTGTTCTAAAAAGTCCTAGATATTCTGAATAATGCCGAAGAAGAGCGGACTTTTCTAAGCTGCTTTTTGTTTTTGATAAAACCAAGCTACAGCGATCGCCAAACAAACAACTCTAAAACTATCAGAGCTTAATGTTGCCCAGGCTGCTCCTCTCCAAGAATATAGGGGAATTAACCAGAGGTTCAAACCCACGTTGGTTAAAGCCGTTGTGACTTGAATAGCACTGCGGGTTTTTTGAAATCCCGCCCCCGTGAGGGTGTCAGCTAACAATAACTGGATTGAACCAATAATCGGGATGGGTGCCAACCAGCGAACTGTGGCGATCGCATTTTGATATTCATCTCCTAAAATATAGGTTATCCAGGGAGCAAAAAATAAAAACCCAGTTAGGGAAATAACGCTATATATGCCTACAAAAGGTAATAGACGTTTTGCCAGACTTAAGCAGCCTTTAATTCCTTTGGCGCCCTCCAGGAAAAATTTAGGATAAGAGGCTCCCAGCACGGCATAAATAGGAATAGTGCCAACTTCTATCAGCCGATACGCTGCACCATAAATTCCTGTTGCTTCTAAAGTTGCCATACTTGCCAACATTGTCTTGTCTATGTTGGAGTTGATATTGTATGCCGATTCACCAATCGAAAAGTACAATCCTTGGTGAGCCATGTTGGTTAAGATTTTAGGGGCTAATTGGGGCTTGGCTAAAGTTTTGTTGATCCAGATAATGCCGATTACTGCCGTAGTTAATGAACTAAATAAGTATAAATAAGACCACTGCAACAAGCTTGGTTGACTAAAGCAGGTTGCTAACGCTATAGCTGCTAAGAACTTGGTGACTGTACCGATAATTTGTAGCAGAGAAGAATTTTTAAGCAAATCATAAGACATAAATGCCTTGGCGCTGACAACAAAGATAGCTAAACCGCCTAAATCTGCTAACAAAATTGCCAGTATCGCGGGTAAATTATCTATGTTAGAAAAAACGGTTGGCGAGATAAAGTAAGCAACAACGGTCAAAGATAGGCTAGCTAAAAAAACAATCAACAAAGCATTCCCCCAATAAGTAGGAAACAGCTTTTTGTCTCTTGATACCTGCTGAATTAAAACGTCTCCACTGCCTAGATTAGCAAAAGGAAAAATCAAAGCAGCAAAGGCAGTAATTCCTACAAAAGCACCATAATTTTCTGTACCCAGGACGCGGACAATCAGGGTGAAGTATGCTGCTTGACAACCTAAATTGATAGCTTTTGCTAATAGTTCCCAAAGACTGTTTTTAACTAAAGGTTTTTGCGATATCTTCTTTAATTTTTGGCTTAAGTTCTTCAAAACTACTAAGGTGGGCAAACTATTTATAACGGCAGCGACTTTAGACAATTATACTATTAACTGAATTTTTTGATAGTTTATTACTAAATTATTAATTTCAAAATTTGTTTTAGTTCTTGTAAATTGCTTTAAGTTGGTAATATATTTGCAGAATAAATATATTACACAAATATTAAATTATAAATATAAAGCTTGCATCAAGAGACAAGCAAAATTTAACCAACAGAAAGAATTAAATATAAAGTTTGTATAAATACACAAGATAATTAAAGAGATTACAGTTAAACTTGTAAATAAGCTGTTTATATTAATAAATAGCCAATAAAAAACATTGTTTTATTAGTATAAATATCCTTCTAAAGATATATTTACAAGTTTAAAAAAAAAGTATTATTCTTACTTTTACTTATTACTTAGATAGGAGCTAGAATTAGTTTGAAATTATCTTTAGTAAATCAACCTTGGACAACAGCTGCTCCCCCTGAAGGTAGCGATTCAACAGGAATATGGAGTTATCAGGTTAGTCGTCGTCTAGTAAAATATTGCCAGATAACTTATTACGGCTGCAAAAGTAAGTTAAATCCCCCTCAAGAATCAGATTCAAACTTATCTTCTAATAGTAAAATAGAATACAGAGGAATTTCTCGTCGGCTCGATAGTTGGCTAAAAATACCCAGAGCGATCGCCAAAAGGCTTAATGCCAACTCTGCGCTACCTTATTTTGCCTCTAGTTGGTTTCATTACGGTTACGGTTGGCAGGTTGCACGGGATGCTGCTCAAAGAGGTAGTGACATTATTCATATTCACAATCATTCTCAGTTTGTGCCGATAGTTCGCAAGTATAACCCCAATGCCAAAATAGTTTTACATCTTCATTGCGAATGGGTAAATCGCCTGAACCGAGAAGCGATCGCCGAAAGGCTAGCAAAGCTAGACTTAGTTATTAGCTGTAGTGACCACATAACTAACAAAATTGCTGCTCGTTTTCCTGAATACGCGGGAATTTGTCGCACGGTCAATAACGGAGTTAACGCCAATTATTTTGTTCCAGCCACTAAATCTTGTCCGCAAAATAGCAAAGACGCGCCACAAATGCTTTTTGTGGGTCGTATTTCACCTGAAAAGGGAGTTCACGATCTAATAGATGCTTTTATCCAAGTAACAGCTACATATCCTGATGCTGTCTTAACTATTATTGGACCTCATATTATAGTTGCTAAAGAAATGCTGTTTGCTCTACAGCATGAACCAGAAATACAGGCTTTGGAACCTTATTATGGAGTTAATTACCTGGAATATATCAAGAGTAAAATTCCCCCTCACTTGTCTGACCAGGTAATTTTTACGGGTTCCCTACCTCAAGAACAAGTATTACCTTACTATCAACAAGCAGATATAGTAATCAATCCATCTTTAAGCGAAGCCTTTGGCATGAGCTTGGTAGAGGCGATGGCGACCCAAACACCCGTAGTGGCGACCAAAATTGGTGGCATGACAGAAGTTGTCAATGATGGTGTGACTGGTTTATTGACCGATCCAGGAGATATACAGGCTTTAGCTAAGGCAATTACCAAAATAATTTCCGAACCAGAGACGGCAAAAAAAATGGGTGAAGCTGGCAGAAAGAGGGTTTTGCAGTATTACACTTGGGAACAGATCGTTAAAAGCCTAGTCTTTAATTACGCAACCATGGGGGTAGATATTAAAGTACATGACTCTAAGAAAGAAGTTGCGCGATCGCTATCTGAAGCAAATTGAGCAAATAAAACCCCTGTCTGCCGAAGAGTTATCAGCCTCGGCGATCGTTTTTGCTCCTCATCAGGATGATGAGACTTTAGGCTGTGGTGGCACAATCATTCGTAAACGGGAGTCTGGGGCTGACGTTAAGATCGTTTTTATGACTGATGGTAGTCGTTCCCACAATCGCTTTATCTCTGAAGATAAGTTAATTACGCTGCGTCAACAGGAGGCAATTAAGGCTGCTGAATGCTTAGGATTATCCTCAGATGATGTGGAATTTTTTGGCTTTCGTGATGGAGAACTAGAACAAAAAAAATCGCTTGCAGTCGAACGGGTTCAGCAATTACTTTTACAAGACCAACCTCAACAGGTATTTATCCCCTATGCTCGCGAAACCCATCCAGACCATAAGGCTACCACGAACATAGTCTTGGCGGCATTGGCAAACCAACCTCAAATTATTATTTATGAATATCCCGTTTGGTACTGGCATCATTTTCCCTGGACAAATAGATCGGGCGATCGCACTTCTCAAATAGCATATTTTAAGGCTAGTATTAAGGCTGGCTTAGGCTGGCAGCTACTACAAGAATTTAATTCCCGCGTTGAAATTGAGCCTGTTAAAGCCCAAAAACAGCTTGCTCTAGCTCAACACCAAACCCAAATGGAACGTTTAGTTGATGATCCAAATTGGGGACTGCTTAAAGATGTCTCTAATGGAGAGTGGCTAGAATGTTTCTTTCAAACTCAAGAAATATTTCGTCGTACTATTATTTAACTTCTTAAAATCATGATTAAACAAGCAATATTTCGCACTTTACCTTTGTTTCCCGTAAACGTTCTCGAAAAACTAGCAGCGTCTAACCCTGGCTCATTAGGCTATCGTCTGGCTACGGCTGGTTTGCGTCAGCGAGATGTAACCGTCAGAAACGGCATTGCCAAAAAACTAAAATTCAACACAGGAGAATCTTGTCCAGAATTGGCATTAGGAACTTATGAAGTACCGATTCAAAATATTTTTGCCCAACATCTCAAGGATGGAGACGTTTTTTATGATATTGGCGCAAATGTCGGCTTTTTTACGGTTATTGCTGCCAAGTTAGTCGGCGATACTGGCAAAGTCTATGCTTTTGAGCCAGGTAAAGGAAATGCTAAGAGCGTGCGTCATAATGCCCAGCTAAATAATTTTACTCAGGTTGAAGTTATCGAAAAAGCTGTCTCTCACACATCAGGGTCAGGGCAGCTACTATTAGCTCAATATTCTGGAGGACACGCCCTGGCTACCGCCGATGCGCCACCCGATTTGGCAGGAGAAGTAACCGTAGATTTAGTGTCAATTGACGATCTGATTGCTCAAAACCAGATTCAGCCACCCAATTTTGTCAAGGTGGATGTTGAGGGGGCAGAATTAGATGTGTTAAAAGGCATGACCGAAACCATGAAAACTTATAAACCAACGGTTATTTATGAAATTGATGATGGCGATCGCGCTGCTTACGATCGCAAATATAAAGAACTAGAGTCGTTTCTTCAGGCTTTAGGCTATAAAGTAACCCCAACTGAAAACTCTTACGACACAATTGATTGGTGTGTCGGTCATGCGATCGCTACTCCTGTTTAATAAAGCTAATAGCTGAACGCGAAGCGTTTTAATAGATACTAGCCAAAATTAATCGCAGTTTTGGCTTTGTTTGCGCCAAGTAAAGAAAAAAGTAGACCCCTCACCTAGTTTAGATTCAACTCTCACCATACCGCCTCGATCTTCGACAATTTTTTTGACAATAGATAAGCCTATGCCTGTACTTTCAAAGATGTCTCTAGCCTGTAATGTCTGAAAAATAGTAAAGATTCGCTCATGATATTGGGGATCTATACCTTGTCCATCATCAGATACGGCAAATTCGTAAAAGTCATTTTTATTTTGGGCGGAGATAGTTATCTTGCCTGATTTTTGGGGATGATATTTGATGGCATTATCAATCAAATTAGAAAATATCTGTCGTAGTAATACTACTTCGGTCTTGATGGTGGGCAAATCAGCAGCGATAAATATGCTGAACTCTGGAGGTGGTGACAAAGAATCAACTACCTCTTTGACTAAATTGCCCACATCTATAGTTTTGACTAGGTTATTTTTTCGCCCTACACGAGAATACTCTAATAATCCTTGAATCAATCCTTCTAAACGCTGGACACGAGACTGCATTAGCTGAAGTTGCTGTTGATTTTCTTCGGGTATTTCTCCTGCTAAATCTTCCCCTAGCCAAGTAGCTAAATTGGCGATCGCCCGTAACGGTGCTTTAAGATCGTGAGAGGTAACGTAGGCAAAACGATCTAATTCTTGGTTACGTTTTTTTAAGAGGGCTGTAGTTTTGAGCAGTTCTTGGTTGACCCATTTTAGCTCCAGAACTCTTTCCTGTAATGATTTTTCCGTCTGCTTCTGCTTAGTTAAGTCGCGCATTACCGTAGAAATATACTCAATGCCATCAGCAGATTTGTGAGCCAATATTAGCTGAGATACGGGTATTTCTTGCCCTTCTCGATCTAGAATTGCAGTTTCCCCAAGCCAACTACCTTGAGCCATAGCCTCAGGAATTCCCTCTTCGGTAATAATCTTATATGCCCAATTAGGATAGTAATTGACAATAGATAGGTGGGCAGGATCTCGATCATCGGTAATCCCTCTTATTTGCTTCAGTTGGGGATTATTCCAGATAACTTTGCCTGCTGTATCGACTAATCCTATATAGTCTTGAGAGGCTTCTAATACCTGAACTAGCCGTTCTAATTCTGCTTCTAGCTGCTTTCTAGTTTTTAATTCACTTTGCAGATTATTAATTAACTCTGCCTGTTGAATAGCGATCGCTAACTGCACTGATAATTTGTCAAGTAGTTCAATTTCATCTTTTTGCCAATAACGATTATGGCTGCACTGATGAGCAATTAATAAGCCCCAAAGAGATCTATTTACCTGAGAAGGAGCTAGTAAAATCGGCACAATCACATTTGCCTTGACCTGAAATTCTTCTAGTAACCTAAGATGACACTGAGAAAATCCCGCTTTATATACATCATTTATCGCTAGCGTTTCTCCTCGTTCATATTTATCTACTCCTTTTTCTTGGAAGCAAGTATCAATTACGTTTGCTCCCAAAGACTGTTTCTGACCCAATTTAACCGACTCGGCAACAATATTACCAGTCATATCTGGAGCAAAACGATAGACTACAACGCGATCGCAATTGAGCAATATCTGAACCTCTTTGACTGCGGTATCAAGAATTGACGATACGTCTAAAGTTTGACGGATGCGTAAAGAAGTTTCGGCGATTAACTGTTGTTTCTCTATGTTTTTGGTCAGCAAAGATTGTAAATGATGCTGCTGTAAAACCCTTTGGACTGAAGTAGTTAAAATTTCAGGAGTTAATTTGTCTTTAACTAAGTAATCTTTTACACCGCTTTTCATCGCTTCTACTGCGACCATTTCATTCCCCTGTCCAGTAATCATAATAGTTGGGGGAATTACTTCCAACTGTCGTTTTAATCTGGTTAAAAATTCTAAACCATCAAAATCTGGCAGGAGATAACCGAGCAAAATCAAATCTGGCTGCATCGATTCTAGAAGCGACAAACCTTCTTCTCCAGATTTAGCTTCAACGATCTTATATACAGACAAGTTTTCTTCATTTAAATAGCGACAATAAACTGCCCGCTCTTCAGTGGAGTCATCGACTATTAAAATTGTGTATTGACCAGAAAGCATTTGAACTTATATAGATTTTGGGCGTTTGATAAATTAACAATCTTTTAAAATGTTTTATTTAATTCTGCATGACTATCGGGGCGAATTTTTTGACCATATTTACGGGCATAAACCTGGGTAAATTCTGCTCCAAACAAAAGAATTTGAGCCGAGTAAAACACCCAAGCCAGAAAAACGATTAAAGAACCCGCAGCACCATAAGCCGAGCCTAAACTACCTTGACCTAAATATAGACCAATTAAAAATTTACCGATAGTAAAGAATAAAGCGGTAATTGTTGCCCCTACCCAGACGTCTCTCCAGCGGATTTTGACATCAGGCAGATATTTATATATTAGGGCAAACAACAAGGAGATGAAGCCAAAGGAAATTGCAAAATTGAGTAGTTGCCAGATGGGAGTAAAGCCAGGCAGCAGATTAATTTGTAATTTTCCAATGCCTGATAGCATGGCACTGGTGATCAGAGACACTAGAAGTAAAAAGCCAATAGCTAACACCATCCCGAAAGACAGCAGACGCTTGCGAATAAATTCCCAGATGCTAGCCTTCCCCTTTTTTGGTTTAGCTTTAACGTCCCATACGGTGTTTAATGCTTCCTGTAATTGAGCAAACACCCCAGATGCACCAACAAGCAAGACAATAACACTAATAATTGAGGCAACACTACTTATTTTAGGCTGATCGGCATTAGCCAAACCCGTTTCAATTATCTGTGCGCCTTGTTCCCCAACTAAATTGTTAATTTGTCCAATGATTTCTCCTCTAGCGGCATCTTGACCAAAAACAGCACCAGCAATTGCGATCGCAATTACTAATAGAGGAGTTATAGAAAATACCGTATAGTAAGCTAGAGCAGCAGCCAAAAGTGTAACCTTATCTTCTTGCCATTCTGCAAACGCCTGTTTAAAAAGCTGGAATACTGTTTTAATTCGTATTTGCATCTATAAAAAATAATAAAATTCCTTAACTTGCCATGATTGTGCTGTTTTACTATGGCGATCGCATCTGGCTAAAGAGAGATAATCTAAGGGATGAAGGATAAGGAAAGAAAGGTAACTGTTAATTGTTCAACTCGCTTCTAAGCTTTAAAACTTCTGTACCGTCTTCTTGTTCAATCAAATAAGCAGGGTTGTCATCAGTACCGTTACGAGTAATCTTACTTCCCTTTATTTTTTTGGTTATATCTTGATGGTGAATCTCTTTTACTTTTCCTTCTGCTGTGCCATTACCCCAATTCCAAGAAACGGGAGAGCCTGTTCTAATTTGTTTTTGTCCCATTTTTAGCTTGGTTATTTATGTATTTCTGTTGGTGCTGCTCTAATAGCTGTTGATATTTGCTATTTCCTTTCGCTTCTTGCCACTTTGCCTTAAAAATTTCTGCTGACTTGGCTTTTACAGGATCTATATCTAAGGGCAATATCTCTTGACGAGCTTCTTTTTCTGCTGCTTGGGAACCTGCTTTTTGAGGATTGCTGCGATATTTTTTACCGCTTTTGTGGTTAGCATAGCGTCTCGATCTGGTATAGCCCATTTGCAAAAATTTGCGCGCCATGTCTGCACCAACAAAGTCATCTTGCTCTAAATATTCCAAGAACATTTGATAAATTTTTTGGCTAGAGTTGGTGGCTATATCTGGATTTTTAAATCGCCAATTGGGTAATATTTCTGATTTATAAGGCTCTACTAACAAAACTCCCTGCTCTCCCTTACCAACCTGATAAAGATCGGGGCGATCGCGAAAGTTTATATTAGCAAAATCTAAAGAGTAATCAAATTTAGTCATAAGCTAGCGGGCAATCGCTCTACAAGGCGCAAGTATCCTCACGCCTTAGTTAGCAAACTTAATCTAAAGCATCTTTAGCGTTATTTTTAGCTTCCTCAAAAACTTTTTTGGCTTCATCAGGTGCATTACTGACGTTTCTTTTTAACTTGTCAGATTTGTCATCAACGTAATCTAAGGCTTTATCTTTATTGTTTTCCAATTTACGAGAAAACGCTTTTGTGGCTTTTTCGTTGACATCTTTATTGAGTACTGAGCGTTCTCCCACGTTATCTACATATTCGCCCAGATTGTCGGCTTTGCGACGTTTGGCAGTATCAACCAATTGTTTGGTTTTAGCTGCTGTTCCAGCATCATATCGGGGGTCATCGTTGTAACGATTCATACCGCCTTTAAATGATTGGTTAACGTTGCGTTCATCATAGGTATCAGACTTAGGGTCTGCTGCCTGTGTATATCCTTTGCCTTCTGCCTGTGTATATCCTTTGCCTTCTGCCTGAGCAACATCTCCTTTATTACAGGCAGTGCTAACAAATACAAGAGAACTTGCTAAAAATACTGTTAGTATCTGCTTGATTGGTAAGTTTTTAATAATTTGAATTAATTTTTTCATTATTGTCTCCTTGCTTTTAGTCTTATACGACTGTAGACAAGATTGAAAATCATTGCTTCTATCAAAAGTATAATTGTTTGACGTATATCAAAAGTAATAGGTTGTTAGTTATTAAGATTTTGCTCTTGATTGCTAATTATCTTTTTCTTATCAAACAATATCTGCTGTTGAGGAATGGGTATGGGTATTCCTGCTTTGTCAAAGGCAATTTTGATCCGACGGCGAAATTCTCTAGCTACATCCCACTGTTGCAATGGTTCAGTTTTGATCCAGACACGAATTAAAATTCCGCGATCGCTAAATTGCTCTATGCCTAAAATATTAGGAAACTCCCAAATGCGCTCCTGCCAATCGGGATTTTGCGTCATAACTTTGGCTACCTGATCGATTACATCTAGGGCGCAATCGATGTCAGTTTGATAAGCCACGGGGATAGTAATATCGGCTCTAGACCATAGACTAGAACGATTTGCCACAATTTCAACGACACTGTTAGGCACAGTAATTAACCTTCCTTCAGCATCCCTTAACTGAGTAATCCGTAGATTAATATTTTCGACTAAACCGCTGACTCCGCCGATATCCACAATATCGCCTACGGCATAGCGATCGTCCCAAATGATAATAAAGCCGTTGATTGCATCTTTAATTAGATTTTGTGAGGCTAAAGATAGACCTAAACCCAAAATACCCGCACCAGCTAAAATTGGCGCCAGGTTAACTCCATTAACCCAAAAGGCTGATAAAATTCCAATTACTGACCAAAGAATGGTTATGGTACTGCGTAAAATTCTAGTCGTGGTATTGATGCGTAATTTACCTCGTTGATTAACCGTTACGGCAGCAGATTGGCTGGCGATCGCAACTGCACTTAGCTTGGCAATTAAGAAGTAGCTGAGGCGGATCGAAATATAAGTAGCTAAGATAATCAGACCAATGCGCAAAGGAATTCTTAGAGCAGCAATTAGCAAAAAAGCAGCAATTCGCGTTTGGGGAAATAAATTTAAAATATATAAAGTACCACCACCCCAAAGTGCCACTTGAACTAACTGCAATAAGCGATATTGAATTTCGGTTATATTCCATTTTTGACGCTGCGCTAGCTGAGTTGCCAGGGGTAAAGTTTTAGAAAAGGCTTTTGGTGCTAGCTTCCGTGCCAACTTGCGCAGTTTTCTAATTTCTAAGTTCAACGGAAAATTACCGATCCAGATAAAGACAAGGATTAATAAGCCGATGATCAGTTTCTTGCGGAGATATTGAGGCAATCGCTCTTTTTTCGCTATCTCTAAACCCTGCTCAATTGCTGAGCTAAGCTGTCGCGCTCTAATTGGTACGCTAACATCATTGGCTGTGGCATCAGAATTGGTTACGGTAAATAAACGCTCCTGTTGGTCGCCCAAAACCAGATAGATATCCTGTAAATTACCATTTGGCTTGACAATGACTTCTGGTTGACTGTCATCATCAGCTAAACGCTTTGCCGTTGCCTCTGCAAAGCGTTTTTGAATCTCATCAATTCTGTCAGATAGAAGCTCAGAATCTGTAGCAGATAGTTTAAATAAGCAGCGTCCATCTAAACGAATACAGGCAGAATTAAACGACTTTTTCTGTACCTGGCGTAAAAACCTTGAATAAGCTGCTATATCTTGGATATAGGGCAATTGTGCTACGGCTGAGGGCGTAATGCAAACGGTAATAATTGTAAATAGGGCGAATAAAGTTACTAAGAACTTCTTGCTAATCATGAGATTGGGAGGAGCGTTCTTGTTGTTAGGCAAGTTTAGCTTAATCTGGGGTCTGTAAACTACCCGCAATAAATCGCAACTTTTTGTAATTTTCCAGACTAAATCCGCATCCGCATAAATATAGCGTTAGATAGTTTTCCGTCTAAAACAATATTGGTTTGATTCGCCGTAAAACATCTTGAAACAATAATTCTGGGCAGTCACAGATTATGCCATATTTTCTGGCTCGAAAGTCCAGCGATCGCAATTGATCGCACATCACTTTACCATTGACTAATAAGCCTTTTTCGATGTCAACATAAAAGGGATTTTCCCTAAAAGTTGAAGATACAGGACATACAAAAACAAAACCCATAATCTTGTTAAAATTGGTATTGCTTACTACCAGTCCAGGTCTACGCCCTCTCTGCTCATGTCCTGTTTGAGGATCAAAATTGAGCCAGATAAACTGTTTGCATTTAGGAAAAGCTACCAAATTTCTTCCCCTTCTGGTTTGCCCCAGTCTATTTCAGGTTCTGAAGGTTCTTGTACTTGGGATAATAGAAATTCTAGAGATAATTCCTCTAATTCTTGAATTGGTTCTAAGATAATTTTGCCCTCAACCTCGGTGATCGATAGGCGATCGTTTACTTTTAAATCCAGTGATTTTAATATGTGCTTTGGCAGACGAACGGCAAGGGAATTACCCCATTGCCCAATTGAACTATTCATGGTGCTGATGTCCTTAAGATACACATAGTATATCTTAAGGACATTTACTCACGCTACTTTAGCGATCGCTCTTTCTAAAATGTTGGCAGCCTCGTCAACTTCAGACTGAGAAACCACCAAAGGAGGAACAAAACGCAATACTTTTGTACCTGCGGGGGCAAGGAGTAAACCCTCTTCCATTGCTGCTTTGACTAAATTAATCGAGGTCAAATCAAGATCGGCACGTAATTCGATGCCGTTGATCAAGCCCCAACCCCGTACCTCGGTAAACAAGGAGGGATACTTTTTGGCGATCGCTCTTAGCCTGACTCGTAACTGTTCGCCTCTTGCCTGAACATTATGAAGAATACCTTCATTTTCAATAGTCTGCAGTACGGCTAAAGCAGAAGCACAGACGAAAGGATTGCCACCAAAGGTACTGGCATGATTACCTGGCTCAAAAACTGCACAGGAATCCTTACACAACATCGCCCCGATGGGAATGCCTCCTGCTAAACCTTTAGCACTAGTTAGAATATCTGGCTCAACACCAAGCTTTTCGTAACCCCAAAGCTTGCCACTTCTACCAACACCTACTTGGACTTCGTCAAATACCAACAGGATATTATTCTCATCACAGATTTTGCGTAGCTTGAGGAAATAGTCTAAATTTCCTGGACGCACACCGCCTTCACCCTGAAGGGGTTCGATCATAATGCCAACTACACGGCTGAAAGTACCTTCATCGAGATCGGCGATCGCATTTTCTATGGCAGTAATATCGTTGTAAGGAACATAGGCAAATCCAGTTGGTAATGGCGTAAAGTCCTTTTGATATTTTTCTTGTCCTGTGGCGGTAACGGTTGCTAAAGTACGCCCGTGAAAACTAGCTTTTGCCGTGAGGATAATTGGCTGTTCAACTTTATCCAAAACAGTGTGGGCATACTTTCTGACTAATTTAATTGCTGCCTCGTTAGCTTCTGCCCCAGAATTGCAGAAAAATACCTTATCCATACAGGAATTGTTAACTAACCATTCTGCTAGCTGTCCCTGTTCGGGAATATAATAAAAATTAGAAACGTGGTGCAGCTTTTTAATTTGCTCGGTGACCGCAGCAATCAAAGCAGGATGAGCATGACCCAAGGTACAGGTAGCAATCCCTGCCACAAAATCAAGATACTCTTTCCCTTCTGTATCCCAAAGACGACAGCCCTCTCCTCGCTCAATGGCAATGGGAAAACGACCATAGGTTGGCATCACGCTTTGATCGAAGCGATCGCGATCAAATTTAGTATTCTGCGAGATAGTTAGAGAATTGTCTATAGGCGGGGATTGAACCATAAGTCGCTCCTGGATAAAATTTATTTTTTGAGAAAAATACATTTAAAATGGCAGTTGTTATCTGATACCACTCTTGATTGTTTTGTTCAAAAATCAGACCTGCATCTTAATGTAATCAATTTTAGGCACAACTGTTGTCAAAAATCAGCAGCCAATTTTACATGTATAGTTATACATTTGAGCAAAAGTATGGTCGTTTACGAAAAGAGTTAATACGAGGAGGTGTCGTATTAGCGAGTATTGTACTAATTGGAACTCTTTGGTATTGGCAAGTCGAGAAGTGGTCTTTTTCCGAATCAGCCTATATGACCGTGATTACCCTATCTACGGTGGGTTTTTCTGAAGTACGCCCTTTAGGAGAAAGAGGCAGACTATTTACTGTTGCCCTAATTTTAATGGGCTTGCTGACTATTGCTTACATTGTCAATCGTTTTACCGAAGCTCTAATTCAGGGCTATTTTCAAGAAGGCATCAAACTAAGACAGGAGAAGAGTTTGATTGAATCTCTAGATCAACATTATATTGTTTGCGGTTTTGGGCGTACTGGTCGTCATGTCGCCCGTGAATTTTTCGCTGAAGGTATTCCCTTTATTATTATTGACGACAACATCGAAGAAGTAGAAGAAATTAAACAGTTAGGATACACGGTGATTTTAGGTGATGCTACTTTAGATGAATCTTTAACACGTGCCAAAATTGATCGAGCAATTTGCATGGTGACGGCACTGCCTTCAGATGCTGAAAATCTCTATACAGTTTTGTCAGCCAAAACCCTTAATCCGCGCATCAGAGCGATCGCTCGTGCCAGTAACGAAGAGGCGGTACAAAAGTTACAGAGGGCAGGGGCGGATGCGGTAGTTTCCCCTTATATTACAGGGGGGAAAAGACTGGCAGCAGCAGCATTAAGACCTCAGGTAATGGACTTTGTTGATGGTATTATTACAGGGTCTAATCGTTCTTACTATCTTGAAGAATTTCTCATTGATTCTGAAGCCTGTCCTTTTGTGGGTCAAAGTTTGCGAGAGGCTAAATTGCGATCGCAGACAGGGGCTTTAGTATTGGCAATTCGCCGTTTTGATGGCAACTTGATTGCTGGTCCAACAGGAGATTCTCTTATTTTAGAACGGGACGCATTAATCTGTATGGGAACAGCAGATCAGCTAAGAAACCTCAACAAAATTTTAGGTCCGATTAATTCAACCAATGCTCTAAGATTGCCTAAAAATCAATAAAACTAATTATTTAGTTATGAAAGCTCATATTTTGGTGGTAGAAGATGAAGCTAAGTTGGCTCAGTTTATTAAGATGGAATTAGAGTTTGAAGACTATCAGGTAACCCACGCAGCCGATGGCTTTGCTGGCTTGTCTGCTGCTAGAGAAATTCAACCAGATTTGATTTTGCTTGATTGGATGTTACCAGGAATCTCAGGACCTGAAATTTGCCGTCGTCTACGTCAGACAGGAGACAAAGTACCAATTATTATTCTCACTGCCAAAGATGAAGTCAGCGATCGCGTTTCGGGCTTAGATGCTGGGGCTGATGATTATGTAGTCAAACCTTTTAGCATCGAAGAGTTACTGGCTAGAGTTAGAGCTAATTTACGTCGCGAGCAAGAAGAGGAAACAGATTTAATCCAGTTTAGCAATCTTACCCTCAATCGTTCTACTCGTGAAGTGTTTCGCGATCGACGCTCTATCGAATTAACCGCTAAGGAGTTTGATTTACTAGAGTATTTGCTTTCTCATCCTCGTCAAGTATTAACCCGCGATCAAATTTTAGAAAGAGTTTGGGGTTACGATTTTATGGGGGACTCTAACATCATTGAAGTTTATATTCGCTACCTGCGCCTGAAGCTAGAAGAACAAAAGGAACAGCGTTTGATTCAAACTGTACGGGGTGTAGGTTATGTTCTACGAGAATAAGGGCGAACGGCTATTCGCCCCTACCCGATTACTTTAAACTATAAAGAGAGATAATAAACGATTATACAAACAAGAAATATGGATTTAATTACACTTGAAAGTATATTAGACAACACCTCCTTTGGGGTATTGTTAGTCACCATGTTGATTTATTGGACTGGGGCAGCTTTTCCCAATCTTCCTTATTTAGCAACTTTGGGTACTACAGGCATGGCGGTTGCTAATTTGTGTATCGCCACTTTACTAGGTTCTCGCTGGCTAGAGGCAGGTTATTTTCCCCTTAGCAATCTTTATGAATCCTTGTTCTTTCTGGCTTGGGGTGTAACCACAATCCACTTTGTTGCCGAAAAAATGAGTCGTAGCCGTTTGGTAGGAGTAGTTACTAGCCCTGTAGCAATGGGTATTACCGCATTCGCAGCCCTAACTCTGCCTCTAGAAATGCAAGCATCTGCCCCTTTAGTGCCTGCCTTAAAATCTAATTGGCTGATGATGCACGTCAGCGTGATGATGCTAAGTTATTCTACTTTAATGGTCGGTAGCGCGATCGCGATCGGCTTTTTGATTATCACTCGTGGACAAAAAGTTGAACTCAAAGGTAGTTCAGTTGGTACGGGTAGTTTCCGCGAAAGGGTAAAGCAAAAAACTGTTAACACTGCCGATTCAGATAGCATTTTTGCCAGTACTGCTAGCAATACGGCAGTGCTTGATTTACCAAAGACAAAAATAGCCACTCTTTCTCCAGAACGCCTTACTTTGGCTGATACCTTAGACAATATTAGCTATCGCGTCATTGGTTTAGGGTTTCCCTTGTTGACTATTGGCATTATTGCTGGGGGAGTATGGGCAAACGAAGCTTGGGGTTCATACTGGAGTTGGGATCCTAAAGAAACTTGGGCGTTTATCACTTGGTTGGTATTTGCTGCCTATCTTCACACGAGAATTACCCGCGGCTGGCAGGGAAGAAAGCCTGCAATCTTGGCTGCTGTGGGCTTTGTGGTTGTCTGGATATGCTATTTAGGAGTTAATTTACTAGGTCAAGGATTACATTCCTATGGTTGGTTTTTGTAAAGCAGCAATGGGCAGACAGTTTTGCTCGATCTTTAATAATTACTAACTGATATTAAGCACTCATAGATCTTTAAGACTTGGTGTAAATGAATAATAAAGTTGGAAACTATCTTCGCTTCAAAAGCTTATTACAGTGTAAAAGTTTTTTAAGCTGTAAATAATAAAGTTGGAAACTAAGAAATAACTTGACCTAATTTTGCACCAATTTAATAATAAAGTTGGAAACTTTTATAGAAGCTATATTCAACAAGCGTTCTAAGATGTAGTTCTTAACGAGTAAGAAATTGGAATAAGGAATACTATAGCTAAAATTTGCTTCATGGACAAGATGTACGCTTTTAGTACCTCGAAAATCTGTATGGCAATCGATTTTTTCTTTGTAGTCATAATAAATAGTGCCATAGCTACATAAACTGCTCGATCCTGATAACTTATCCAGATCGAGCGATCGCTTCTAAAGTTTTACCCATTTTTAACAACTTGGCAATAGAAGTCACAGGTATCCTTAAGAAAATCCTAATATTGTCTACAGCATTACTACACAGTTATGAGTGGCTTCTCATTGTTTTTACAATAGTGCTGGTATACGCCACATTTCTCAGTCAGAAAAACAATAACCAAGAAATTTTTTTACATTTTGGGAACTCTATCAATATGACTGCTGAAAATTGCAATTGTACATAAACAATAAAGTTGGTAACTAACTGCGCTTCAAAGTATCATTCTATTGTCAACAAAAATTGAACTCCAGAAAATAAAGTTGGTAACTAACAAAACTTTTAATCAAATTTGCTATTAATTTTATAACAATAAAGTTGGTAACTTTGGTTAAGGCTTTGTACAGAGAGCTTTTAGAGCGATTTTCTTAAAAAGAACCTAATAAACAATAGACATAATTCTAGCCTAAGTCTTGCAACAAGAGTTTCTTTCGAGGGCAGAATCAGAAATATACTGAATACATCACACTGCTGCAAAGCGCGGTATAACAACCTTTAATTCTGCAACTCCAAAAATAATCTGTTTACGAAATTTCTCTGTCTGTTTGGATTTTTGGCAACAAAACCTTTTTCTAAAAAATTTTTAGATTATATTTCGGCGTTGGTAAATTAAGGTATGAATAACTGAGTAATGCGATCACTAAGAAGGAAAATTATTTTCTATGTAAGGAATAGGGACATCTCTAAATTTAAGATAGTGAATGAGTAGTCGAATCGAATGTTTCAGCATGGTTTCAGATTTAGAGTAGCAAAGAGTCTTTCGGTGTAATCGGGCCAGGTAGTGTCTAAGTCTGGTATTTTCTCCCTCAACCCTAGTCATGTATGTTTTACAAACAATTTGGTCGCTATCAGGAATAAATTGCGGATAGACTTTCCAACCGTCTGTAACGTAAAAATAGCATTTCCATTTGCTGACAAGCTCCCATAATGGTTTGAACGTTTCTGCACTGTGGTCTCCAATAACCCATTCCAAAATGCCTGGTTTGAAATGATCTACCGCTGTCCATAGCCATATGCGAAGCGGTATCCTTTAGGAAATCTTATTTTTTTAGAACCTACAAATGTTTCTAACTCATCTAATTCTCCTACTTGAGGAATGCTTTCAGGTTGATAGGCATCAGGCAACAATTCTCCCACTTTTTTAACCCAATTCATGATTGCGACAGGGTGCGCTCAAAAACAGTTGGTAATTGTCCAGGAAGATCGCTGAAAAAATGAGAACTCAAAAAAGAGATCGGCGCTCTCTTAATGATTTGATTTTGAAGACAGCACAAAAATAGGGCATTGCTGTGAATCCCTTAAAAT
>JBBSPC010000070.1:0-24220 GCA_038259125.1 Chroococcales cyanobacterium
CTGCTTAATCTTTCTTTACTCCTTGATTTTTCAGAAGTAGACAGTGAGAACGTTGACGTACAGAGGTGATGACTACTTTGCCGATGGATTTGCTTTAACAGTTTTTGGGTTTCAAAATTAATTTAACGAATAAATTGACTTGCGATCATTAAAATTGCTCTAGCAACTACTTTTGATTACTGTAATCTATTTTGTCCATCTACTTACTAACAATTAAGTTCGTCATTCTGTTCACACGCACCAATCGAAACCCATGTGCTGTGAGATGTTCCGTTTGCCTCCTGAAAAAATTCTTTTTTCCAAATAGGAGCATTGTGTTTCAAAGTATTGATCGCATAACGACAAGCATCAAAAGCTTCGGCGCGATGGGGACAGCCAACGGCAACGATCACGCTGATTTCGCCTATTTTTAGCTTTCCTACGCGGTGATGGATGACAATTCGGTTAACATCTTGCCATTTCTGGCGTATTTCAGCAGCAATAGAGTTAAAAACTGCGATCGCCATTGGCTGATAAGCCTGATATTCTAGATATTCTACAGGCTTACCTTCGGTTTGATTACGCACTGTTCCGCTCATAACTACTACTGCACCATTAGCGGCATCATCCGCCAAACTGTAGGTTTCATCTAAAGATAAAGGGGCGATGGTAATGGAAAAACTGTCTTGGGCAGCAGCAGAAAGGGTAGATGAACTAAAATTTACCATAAGTTAGTTAGCCAGATCGTTGTTGTAAGTGTTCATTTTTCAGATTGCCGATAAACAATTTGTAATTGTTTATCGGCAATACTAACTTTTATTTCAGCATAATAATTAGGATAAATCAAAAAAGAGAGCGGGCGATCGCTTTGATTACTTAACAAAAATTTGTACTCTTTTCAGCTTGCAATACAGATTTCTTTTGCCGCTCCACTCTATCTACCAAACTTTCGTCTACTTCTTTTTCCGTATCTAATATTTTCTACAATTGATATGGGATTGTTCGCTAAATTAATTTAATTTCATTATTTTAGAAAAGTAAATTATTTTGATGTTTAAAATTGTTAATAAAAGTCAGGAGCATAATTTATTTTATACTCCTGTAAAACATACAAGCGTAATTGCTTCATCAAGAAAAGCTTTTCTTATTAACTAACTATTAGCAAATTAACTTTTTTTATTCTTTAGGCTAACAGTTGATAATTAGCTTACTTAACCACCACGCATAGTGCCTGCATTATTTTCGCGGTTACCAATAGGGTCGCTAGTATCTTTATCTGTACCGATAATGTTACCGCGATCTGTATTAGAATTTTCTATTGATACCCAATTACCTTCTTTGTCTTGATGATAGCTATTTTTAACTGAGTCCCAAGCAACCTTAGTAGCGTTTTCTTCGTTCATACCATCATCAGAAACAGCATTAAAAGCAGCCATGAATAGTTGCTGTCCATGTTTGGGCAGCTTTTCTGTTACTTCACTAGGTAAATCTTCTAATTGTTGATAAGCCATAATTAATACTCAAAAATTAACTTCTTAATTATCATTAAAGCCCATAAAAAATTGGCAATCATCATTCTTTGGTTATAATACTTTGATGTTGATACTTACAACCAAAGAAGTATTGATGAATGAGCAAAATTAAGTTTTTACCTTCACTAATAGTTTTTGTTTGATAACTAACAACAAACAAAGTTGACCAACGTCACTAGTAGACAAAGGCTCAAACAAGATAACCATTCAATAATCCTCAAAGCTTTATATCGCAATACTTTTGGCTTTTGATCTTTTAAGGGCGTAATATATGCGGGCAAGCCCTTTGTGGGGTTTCCCCAGAATGTTGACTCTTGGCTTCCGCTACGCGGTACTAGATTTAAACTTGAAGAATAAAAATTGGATTTATCTTAAAAATAGGGTTAAATTTGCCAACAATTACCAAAAAACACTCCATAAGCGGGAATTTCGACAGTATTATCATATTGGCGATTGATAAAATCAGATTCGTCAGCTTCGACACATGCTGGATAATCTGACAGATTGTGGTGTAGGGGCTTAGAACTTAAATTAAATAGACAAATTAAGTGTTGTTCGTCACACTTACGGCTAAAGCCTAGCAATGGTTCTGGTGTATCGAGTAAGGTTAAATCGCCATTCAATAATGCGGGCTGCTGTTTACGCCAACGAAATAGACGACGATATTTATTTAGTAAAGACATTGATTGTTGTTCTTGTAAATTCACCGCCAAATCCAAATGTTCTGGGGAAATTGGTAGCCAAGACTCTTGAGCGGTAGTAAAGCCAGCCTGATGAGCTTGTACATTCCAAGGCATAGGGGTACGGCAACCATCTCTACCCAAAATACTAGGATAACCTGTTAGTCCAAACGGATCCTGCATTTTTTCGTAAGGAATATCTGCCTCGCTCAAGCCTAATTCATCTCCTTGATAAATACAGCAGCTACCTTTTAAAGCCATGATCAAGGCAGCAAGTAAATGCTCAAAAGCTTCTTGTATAAAGCGATCGCCGGTTTGATATTTTTGCCAACGACTCTTAAGACGAGGAAAATCGTGTGTCCCTGCCGTCCAACAAATTACCCCATCTTTAAAATAGGATTCGGTCTTTTTAATCATTTCTCGCAGCCTGGTATAACTAAACGGTTCATCCTGCATTAGTTCTGAGTTATAAGCCATGTGTAGCCTATGGTTACCGCTCACATATTCACTGGAAGTGAGCATGGCATCTTCGGCACTACTAATTTCGGCTAGAGTAGTTGTCCCTGGATACTCTTCCATCAACTGACGTATTGGTTTGAGCAGTTCGATAATTTCTGGCTGATTGAAATTATAAATATTATGTAACTCAAAAAAAGGATCGTTTGCACCTGCACCTACTGGGCGTTTCATTTCTGGGGGACGCGGTGGATTATCTTGCAAATTGCGATTATGTAAAAAGAAGTTGACTACATCGAGGCGGAAACCATCCACTCCCAGATCCAACCAAAACCGAGCCACATCTAAAATAGCTGTCTGAACTTCTGGATTATACCAATTAAGATCGGGTTGGGCAGTCAAAAAGCTGTGTAAATAATACTGCTGTCGCGTCTGATCCCACTCCCAAGCACTACCGCCAAAAGTTGCACGCCAATTGTTCGGTGGCGAACCGTCTGATTTGGCATTCTCCCAAACATACCAGTCTGCTTTGGGGTTATCTGTGCTGCTGCGACTTTCCTTAAACCAATCATGTTCTTCGGAGGTGTGATTCCATACCTGATCGATGAGAATTTTTAAATTGCGATCGTGTGCTTTATTTAACAGAGATTTAAAATCATCCATCGTGCCAAACATCGGCTCGATCGCCCGATAATTAGAAATATCATAACCAAAATCTTTCATCGGCGACTGGAAAAAAGGCGAGATCCAAACCGCATCGACTTCAAGACTGGCAATATAATCTAGTTTTTGAATTA
This sequence comes from Chroococcales cyanobacterium, assembly GCA_038259125.1. GTDB lineage: Bacteria > Cyanobacteriota > Cyanobacteriia > Cyanobacteriales > Xenococcaceae > Waterburya. The sequence continues at coordinate 3,445 of JBBSPC010000070.1, forward strand.
TGCCTGGTAAATCTCCAATACCATCGCCATTACTATCAAAGAAGCTACGGGGATAAACCTGATAGATTGCAGCACTACGCCACCAATTATTTGTTTGAGATGCTTGAATTTGGGTATTTGGGTTCATAGATACATCGGTAATCAACTTAAGACATTTGCAGGTTAGCAAAAAATATTCCATAACTAGGAAGTTCTAAAGTATCTTGCCATAGTTGGCAATCAAAACCCAGGCTAGTTTCTGCTAAATATTCACCGTGAATTGACAAGTCATATTTTACAGATTTGTCGCTGAGATTAAACAGGCAGAGTATGCGTTGTTCAGCATATTCCCTAACAAAGGCAAACAGAGGTTCTTGAGTATCTAATAATTCAAAATTTCCCGCAATCAAGGCTGGCTGTTGTTTGCGCCAGTAGAGTAATCTCCGCCAAGTATTGAGTAGAGAATTAGGATCGGCATTTTGAATATCTACCGCTTGATAAAAATGCTTTTTAGGAACTGGTAGCCAAGGTTCTTCTCGATCGCTAAAGCCAGCATTAGGTTTGTCTGACTTCCAGGGCATTGGAGTCCGCGAGCCATCTCTTCCAGGAACAATCGGATAAAGAGCTTTACCAAAGAGGTCTTGAATTTTGTCGACTGGGATATCCTTGGGAATTTTTGCTTCGTCTAAGCCTAGTTCATCTCCCTGATAAAGACATAAAGCTCCTGGTAAGGATAATAATAAAGCAGCGATCGCATAGTAAAATTCATCGGCATAAGGTTGACCATTGACATCAACTCCCGTCCAGCGAGACTTGAGACGACCATAATCGTGATTGCCTACCATCCAACATTGACCGCCTTCAGGAAAATGCTTTTGAACCTTTTCCATAGTGCGACGCATCAGACTAGCACTAATGGGTTCATCTACTAACAAGGCACTATTGTAAGCTAGATGCAAGCGGTTTTTCCCCGTTACGTATTGACTAGATAGTTCTATCGAATCTTCACATAATGTTATTTCTCCCAGCGTTACCGCATCTCCATGACGCTCGCATAATTCTCGAATTGGGTTAATAGCCTCCAAATTTTCGGGACGACAGAAGTTATATTGAAACAGATGCTCGACCATCGGATTATCAGGATCGACTCCATCGGGAAAGATACCATTGTCGGGACGAACTGGATTATCTCGCAGATGCTTGTCGTGGACGTAAAAGTTAACCGCATCCAAGCGAAAACCATCAATGCCCCGTTCTAGCCAAAATTCCGCCTGACGGAGAATTTCTTTTACTACATCGGGATTATGCCAGTTTAGTTCTGGTTGACTAGCTAAAAAATTGTAAAAGTAATATTGTTCGCGAACCTCATCCCATTGCCAAGCACTTTCGCCCATAAATGCCGACAGCCAATTATTAGGAGGCGAACCATCTGCTTTGCCATCTGCCCAAACATACCAATCCGCTTTAGAGTTTTCGCGACTTTTACGGCTTTCAATAAACCAGGGATGTTTGTCGGAAGTATGATTCCAGACTCCATCGATTAAAACTTTAATCCCAAAGGTATGAGCTATTTCTAACAAGCGATCAAAGTCTTTAATATCGCCAAATAAAGGATCGATTGACCGCATATCGGTAATGTCATAACCCATATCCTCCATCGGCGATTCAAAAATAGGACATAGCCAAATTGCATCTACTCCCAAAGAAGCAATGTAGTCCATTCTGGCAATGATGCCGTTCAAGTCGCCAATCCCGTTACCTGTAGTATCTTGGAAACTGCGAGGATAAATTTGATAAATTACTGCGTGCTGCCACCAATGACCATTATGCTGCTGATCGTTTGCATCTTCCCAAGTCCAGGCTCGACGATTAATTACGGGGTTTTTCCACCATTTGACGTTACTTATCATTATGTTTTCAACTGTTCTAAAGAATTTGGCTAATATTTATTAGCTAACAAGCAAAAATAACTATTCTTAAATTTTGCCAATTCACCCTGTATAAACGGAATAATAAATTAAAATTGTTTCGTTCTAAAGAATTATTGAGTTGACATTTATTAAACTTTTAAGACATTAATAATCTTGGCAAATTTGGCGATCCCCGCCCATCTTTCTGTAGTTATAAATAGTTTTAATTGTTAAGTTATATAAATTAATTCTGGTTAAAAAATCACAAATAAATTGAATTCAATGTTAATTGAAAAGTCCAAATTTCCAGCCGATGCGCGTACATACCGAAGTGCGCCTTTGTCGAGCGAACTCCGCTAGAAATAACTGTCGAACCCTTTAGAGGGTCGCATCACAATTTCTAACCTTGTTATAAAACGCCAAAATAGGCACTTGTAGCTAGGTATTTTAACTGCGTCGTTTTATCTGTCGGCGGTGAAGCCCGAACCTATAGTATTTTTACATTTTGGTGGCAACTGATAATCTGCTGCATCTTCACTAAAATTGAATAGACAAAGTAATCGCTGTTCTTCCGACTCTTGAATTAGGCTCGTCTGTATCTAAAATCTCACATTTGCCTCTATTCAAAGCAGGCTATTGTTTTTGCCAATGGAGTAAACGTCTCCAAGTATTTAAAAGCGATGCCTAGAGAGTGGAATATGCCCTTTAATTTAGGGCATCAGTAGCGGCTAAAGCCTTACTTCTCGCAAAGACCGCGCTCGTTCGCTAAATCAGCAACGCCGTTTTTGGCAATAATCTCACTTATCAAATGCAGATTTAATAGTAGATTCTATAGTGCCTTTTGTATCTTTGAGCAGTTGCTTAATAGGCTGTTGCTGCTGAAGAAAAACGCGGGCGCAATTACGACCAGGCATACCCGAAATTGAACCTCCTGGGTGGGTTCCTGCCCCTGTAAGATATAGTCCCTCAATAGGCGTAGTGTAGTTCGCTATCTCTGGGAGAGGACGGAAAAATACCATCTGATCTAGGGTCATATCCATATGATAGTAGTTGCCTTTATATGCCCCCAAACGTTCCCCTAATTCGGCAGGACTTTCAACACGACGGGCAATGATCGAGTCTTTTACATTGGGTGCGTAGTCAGCTAGCTTATTGATTACCCTATCTGCAACCTGATTTTTTAGTTCATCTGTCCAGCCAGTACCATTTAAACCTGTTCCTTCTTTGCCGTGAATTTGATATGGGGCAAAGAATTCGATCCATAGTGTATGCTTGCCTTCTGGGGCAAGAGATGGATCTAATACTGTAGGTACATCCAGATACAGTGAGGGATTTTCATCGGGTATTTTACCCATAGAGGGTAGAGTGTGAGCTTCTTCTACATGATGTACCGAGTCGGCAATCAAGATTGAACCGATATTAAATTCTTCTCTGTGATTATGATATTCAAAACGAGGTGCTTCAGAGAGAGCGCAATCAATTTTGAGAATAGTTTCATTGTTGTTAACAATACGTCTATCCAATCTTTCCCGTAGATTGGGGTCGGCTGCATCACTATCAGCAACAGATATCATATTCAAAAACAAACGACGAGCATCAATATTAGAAATTACGGCGGTTTTGGCACGATATTCTTCGCCGTTGCTGGTTCTTACACCTTCTGCTCTACCATTATTACTAATTAAAACACTTTCTACAGCGCGATCGCACAAGACAACCCCGCCTTTTTCTGCCACTAACTTGAGCAAAGCTTGAGTTAAGGCTCCTGTTCCACCGCGAGGTCTTGCCATACCAGGGTTATGGCGCATAGACATCATCATTGAACCAATACCAATGGTTTTTTGAGAAGGAGGCGCACCAAATTCAGATGCTAACCTAGCTAAAGGTGCTTTAAGAAACTCTGAGTCAAACCAATACTGAAGACTATCTTGAGGAGATGTCAGCATAGTACGAATCAGGTCTAGGGTTTTATCTACACCGCCTATAGTAGAAAGTAAATCCTGGACGTTTTTTAGACCATAGTTACCCGCAATATCTAGTACAGATTTTGGTGGCGCATTAAATATAGGAGTAATGCCTTTGGTTAGACGCTGCCAAAAATCTATAAATTCACCGTATTTCTCAGCATCTCTTTGGTTGAAGCGAGCGATTTCTGCACAGGTTTTCTCGACAGATTTATGCGCTAAGAAATATTTACCGTCAGGATGAGGACAAAAAGTTACAGGGTCGCAATAGAGATACTCTAAACCATATTTATTTAATTCTAATTCTTCAACTACAGGTCCTAAGTGAATAAATTCATGATCGATCGCGCAGAGATTAAATTTAAATCCTGGTGCTGATTCTGGCATTGCCTCTTCTGTAGTTGCACCACCGCCAGGAATAGCTCTTTTTTCTAATAGAGCCACGCTATAACCAGCCTTGAGTAGATATGCAGCACATACTAACCCATTATGACCCGCCCCGATAATCACCACATCGTATGTCGGCATTGTTTGATATTTTATTCAATAATTACTTCATAAAGCTTAAAATTATTTTGCGATTTAGTTTATCTGTCGATAGTTATAAATAATACTCGATCAAATGAAAAGCGCAGTAAGATAAGCCAAAAGCTATTACTAAAGATAGGTGATTACAAAACAAGTTATGGCTAAATTAAAAATATAGATTAACTGATATAAGATAATGAGTAATATTTGGTACAAAATAGCCCTGTTAGGATTCGTATTAACTTTTGTTTTAGCTCCTTTTGCTGGTTTTGCACCTTTACTTTTAGTGATTTTGATTGCTAGTGTTTACTGGTTTTTGAGTTCTATGGTGCAAATATTAATTTTTGGAGAACCAGCAGAAAATGATCCCCAGACAACCCAACCCAATAATTAACAATTAACTGACGTTACGCACTCATTGATTCTGTAAAACTTGAGGACTTGGGGGGGGATTTACTACGGCGTGGAACGCTAGCGCGTGGAAACCTCGCCGTTTCCGCCTCACCTGCGTAGTTTCTTCTCGTCACCAATTACAGCAATTAGATTAAATGTGTAACATCAGTAATTAAAATAAATCAAAAAAGCGATCGCGCGATCGCTTTTTTGATTCAACGCAGATCTTTACTTGGCTCATTTTGCAATGCAGATTGCTTTTGCCGATCTACCTTATCAATTAAATTTTCGTAAATAGATTTACCTTTCTCTTCTGGTTCATTTAATTTACTATTAGCCAACTCTTCAGTAGTGGTGTCAACTCGATTAGGATTGCGAGTTTCTTGATAAGTATCTGTTTGCGCGCTGTAATTATCTCCTGCATAAACTGGTAAAGTTGTGACTACATTTAGAATGATAACTCCCAGTACGAAAATAAATGCGATCGCCAAGGAACGCAACAAATTGAATACATTAATTTTTTTCTGCATAATATTTTTAAGCCAATTACTCTTAAAGAAAGCTAATAATTTGCTCAAGCCAAAGAAGAACAAAATTTTTACTTTCTCTTAACTAATTAATTCTTACTTGTCTTCTACATACATTTCTGGTTCTACGGCAAAATTATCCATTTTTCCAGCTTCATCAATGACGTAGCCATCTGTAGTACTTACTCCAGCTTCCTCTTCCTGCTCTTTCATTGCTTTAATTTGTTCTTTATTCAATTCTTCGTCTGCACCAGAAGGAATTATCATATCAGGTGGATTAACGGCAGTAGACTGCGCTGTTTGTACCCCAATTTGGTCGCCTGGTGCGCCTTTTCCTGGTTCTGCTTTTTCGGGATTGGTTTTGGCGACTACTTTTTTATCTTGATTGTCTTGGTTTGCCATGTTATTTTTTTCCTTTGTTTTTTATTAGATTAGTAGGCTTAATAGTGGGAAACATCTATCTTTAGTAACAAAATATATTTTTTTATGTCTTTTTATATCTTTAGAAAACAGCCAATCAATTTACTTTATTTTCTCTATCTTTGAGCAGAAGTAATAATCATGCTTATAGCACTACAGTAGAACTAGTCATCGAGTAGCATTCAAATTTATCAAAAATCTTATGAGCGATACTACTATCAAAAAAGTTAGTTCTGACAGTTCACCAAAAGGTGGAATGGGTCAAAAATATCTGGTTGCGGGCAAAACTATGGCTATGCGTCTTTGGGAGCAGGAGCAGCCAGGAGAGTCAAAACCCAAACAATCTAGAGAATATGAAACAGTAGGTTATGTTATTGCTGGGAAAGCAGAACTACATTTAGAAGAACAGGTAATCAAGTTAGAACCTGGAGATTCTTGGTTAGTACCTAAAGATGCATCACATACCTATAAAATTACTGAACCTTTTACTGCTGTTGAAGCCACCAGTCCTCCAGCCAGAGTTGATGATCGCGACGAATCGTAGATAATAGATACTATTTATTGGCAAGATTAAGGCGATCGCAAGTGTTAAAATCATAGTACTGGGCGATCGCTTTTATTTTAAATTGGGAAAAATTAACTCCGCAGCTTAACATCAAACTTTTGGACTAAGGTATCGCGAACTTTTTGATGCACAGGATCGATATCTTTGTCAGTTAAAGTGCGATCGCCTGCTTGATAAACTAAGTTAAAAGCTAAACTCCGCTGTCCTTCGGGGACGTTTTTACCTTTATATTCATCAAACACTTCTACCCGTTGTAGTAATTTACCACCCGCTTTACTCATTACCTTCTCAATGGTTGCTACAGATAAATTTAGTGGGGCAAACAAAGCCAAGTCTCTAGCTGAACCTGGATAAGTAGAATAGGTTTTAAATTTGGGTGTGGTAATGGCATCTCGATCTAAGGCTGTTAGTAAAAGGCTAAAATCTAGTTCAAAGAGATATACTTCGTTAGCCAAATCTCGCTCCTGTGCCAATTGAGGATGAATTTGTCCAAAAATACCCAAACGTTTGTCTTGCAACCATAAAGCAGCAGTACGCCCTGGATGCAGTCTGGATTCTTCACTTTCTGGACGATATTCAACGCTAACACCCAGATTAGTAAAGGCATTTTCTAAAACTCCCTTAGCATGATACCAAGTCATCGGCTTACCTTTACCACCATCAACCCACATACCCTGAGAGGTAATATTGCCACCCATAATTCCCGCAACAGAATCTTTTTCTTGTAAGCAATCTTCCTCTTTCCAGAATACCCGTTCAATTTCAAAAGCATTGAGTGCGCCATTACCCTGAGACTGGTTATAAACAAAAGCATCCAATAAACCAGAGAATAAATCACTACGTAATGCCGAATATTCCGCAAATAAGGGATTAGTCAAGGTGACTTCTTTATCTATGGGTTTTACTAGAGAATACTGCACCACTTCGGTTAAGCCAACACCTCGCAAGACAGCGCGGAGTTTGTTTTTAATTAAGTATTCCGTCGAAAGATAACCAGGTTCGGTTTTATTAGGAAGAGTGTCACAAAAGCGATCATAACCATAGAGACGAGCCACTTCTTCAATTAGGTCAATTTCTCGCTCTAAATCGCGATAACGATAGGGAGGAACTTTAACTAGCCATGTATTCTGTTTCTCTGCGACTGGCTCTAAATTACAGCCTAATGCGCCCAAAATTGACTCTACTTCTGAAGCTTCGATGTAACCAATACCTTCTGATTTATTTACCGTACCTAAGATATGATTAATTCTACTCAAGCGCAGTTTAATCGCATCAAGCTTAGAAAAATCGAGACGATGATCTGACATAGCTTGAGCTACAGGAGTACCGCTAGCTAATTCTTGTAATAGTGCGATCGCTCTTTTACAGGCAAATTCTAATTCTACTTGGTTTACGCCCCTTTCATAACGGGTAGAGGCTTCGCTGCGGAGACTTTGGGCGCGGGATGAACGACGAATAGCCACAGGATCGAATAGGGCAGCTTCTAAAACAATATTGCTCGTATTTTCGTCAACTTCTGTTGATTCTCCCCCCATAACTCCTCCCAAAGCAACAGGCTTGTCATTAGCAGTAATTAATAAATTCTGAGTAGCCAAATTTCGTTCTTGTTCGTCAAGGGTTTTTAACTTCTCACTTTCTCGTGCAAAACGCACGCCGATAGTTAAATCATTATTACCTGCAACCTGCTGTAACTTTTTTTGATCGAAAGCATGAAGAGGTTGTCCCCATTCCAATAAAACATAATTGGTAATATCTACCACGTTATTTATCGGGCGTGTTCCTGCTGCTTCTAGTCGCCACTTCAACCAGTCAGGAGAAGGGGCAATTTTTATCCCTTCAATTACCGTGCCAATATATGCCATACAGGCTGCTGGATCTTGAATATTAATTGCTAAAGAACTATTAAAATTAAAATTCTGTTCCTCAACTTCAGGTAATCTCACCTCTGCACCAGTTAAAGCCGCAACTTCTCGTGCAATACCTACCATGCTTAAAGCATCAGCGCGATTAGCAGTAGTCGCCAAATCTAAAATAACATCGTCCAAACCGAACAAAGGACGTACATCATCTCCAGGCTTGATATCTTTTTCTGCAAATATATATATCCCGTCGGACTCTTTTTCTAAACCCAACTCCGTTAAAGAACAAATCATCCCCTGCGAAGGTTCACCCCGCAGCTTAGTCGGCTTAAGTTTTAAATTTATTGCGGGTAAAAAAGTTCCTACCGTAGCTACAGGAACAAATATATCTGCTGTGACGTTGGAAGCACCACAGACAATATCTAAAGGTTCGTCTGCACCAATATCTACTTTACAGACACTTAGTTTATCAGCATTGGGATGTGGCGATCGCTCTATTACTTTCCCCACTACCACCCCGTCAGCATTGGCGCGCAGATCGATCAATTCTTCTAATTCAAATCCTGCTATGGTTAGGACTCTCCCCAACTCTTCGGGGGACATATCGATATCTACAAATTCTTTTAGCCAATTTAGAGAGACGCGCATCGAGCTTTATCTGATTTATTTATATTCCGCAAAGAGTATTTTAACGTTAAATCGTTGATGGTTGAGATGAAACAAGGGCGATCGCTGTTTAAGTAAATTATGTTAATTTTCAGACAATTTATAATTGAAACATAAATTAAATCTCTATCTATAAGTAATCGAGATTGTTAGCTAAAAAACAATCCCTCAGAACAATTTAATACTGAGGGATTAGATTAGGACAAAGTATAATAACGACACTTAATTGAGCAAGTATATTTCTAGGAAAAGCATTTCTAGAAATATATCTATGTTAAAGATGCTTAACTCGCTAATTTAAAATTAGCCTGCACCTGACTCAGGTTCTTTGTCTTTAGCTGGTGCTGGATCTTGTTTAGCGGCGGGTGCTTTTTTCTCAGCAGGTATTTTTTTAGCAGCTTTTTTGGAAGGAGCAGATACTTCCTTAATTTCTGCTTCTGCAAAGTTATTGGTATTCACGCCAGCATAGTTAACTTTCTCAAAGCGTACGACTACAGGGTAACGAATACCGCTTGTATCAACCGATGCTACTGAGCCAACTTCATTATACCAATAGGATTCTGGACGAAGAATTCTGACTGTAGACCCTCGTTGAACCATAATTGATTAGTCTCCTGAAAATAAATTTTATTTTGTTTTCGATAAGAAAATACCAAAGGCAGTTTTCTTATATAGTTAGTTTATGGCTAGATAAAAAAATACTAGCTATTCAACTTCACTGTCCAGTTTATCAAACCTACCTAACCATAAATTCTTACGAAACATAACAATTTACGTTACTGGCTAAGTCACAGATTATCTCGATTAGCAAAAGCTGCACTGTAGGCATCCCGTATGGGTCTTAGGCGATCGCGTTGCTCTTCAGGGGTAAATACTACGGAAAAGCCGAGTAAATAACTACCTTCATTGGGCTGTAGCTCTCCCAAACTAACTAGATTACTCCGTTGACCGACATATTTAGTAACGCTAGTAAAAAAGTCTTTCCTCTGTAAGATACTGCCCAGTTCATCGGCTATCTGCTGAGATTTGTCTAGAGTAGTAGTGGGAAGCATTTCGACGTTGATACTTAACTTGCGTCCATCCTGTTTGGGAAACAAGGTAGGCGGACAATATTATCAATCGCTTTCGTATTTTATGCACAACTACAAAGGTATATTAAGTTCAACTACATAATTTTTACTCGTTGGGTAGGGTCAGAACGACTTCATAGAGGTGATGCTCGTTTTCAGCAACACCTGCCCAATATTCAGTTTCACCGCCGAATCCTGGCTGTTGCTTGAGGTTTTCAATAGACTCTTTATCCAGCCATTGTCCGTAATTAATTACACGAGTACCATCGAGACTACGATGAAAATTAGCAGAAATCAGTCCTGGTAACTTCATTGCTTTAACCACATTTTCTTTTGCGAGTTCAACCATGCGTGGTTGGTTCTCGGACGGCATCCGAAATTCAGCAAAATGAGTTATGTATTGCCCTTGTTTTATTTTGGGCGTTCCTGATTTTGATTCAGAAATAACTAATTCATAGATATGAGCGTCTGGTGGATTAAACTCTCTAAGTTTGGCAGCTTTTGCCTGTACTTCAGCGTTGTCAATAAAGTTTTGATAGTCTGCTTGACTTTGCCACTGGGCATAGTTAGCGACTTTTACGCCATCAATACTTTTGTGAAGATTAGCAGAAACAAAACCTGGTTGTTGCTTAACTGTTTCTGAAAATTTGGCGATCGCATCTATTAATTCTTGCTGTCGTTCTGATTCAACTGAAAAAATAACGATTACGGTAATCACTTCATTGTTAACAGCAATTGTTGCCATTACTACTAGATCTCCTTGCTCTATTTTGTCTAGATGATATAAACTTCAATGGCGCAAATATACTAACTTATTGCTATCAGCGAGAAAATTTTTTGGGAGTTACACCCACTAAACGCTTGAAATGCTTCGTAAAATTGCTTTGATTAGAAAATCCAATTTCTTGAGCAATATCGGCAATACTTAGTTTTCTTTGCATCAGCAATACTTTGGCGCGATCTATGCGACATTTAATTAGATATTGATAGGGCGTAATTCCTGTGGATTTTTTAAACAACCTACAGAAATAAAAGCGACTAATACCTATTTCAGTTGCCATTGCATCTAAAAATAAATCTTCAGCTAAATGAGCTTGAATATAGTCAATGGCTTGGCGTAGTTTATACGGAGATAGACCTTTAGAATATTCTTTAAAGACTGGTTTCCTAGTTGTGTATTGCTTTATCAAATGGGCAGAGAGAAATGTTGCAGCAGACTCGGCATAGAAACGGCTGTTTGAAGGGTTGACTTCCAATTCTGTCCTTAATGCCAATATAATCTATTGATAAAAGCTACCTTTGGCTATTTTTGCCTGTTTAACTATTTTGGTAATGGAGGCATTTTTATAATCGTTATTGGCAAATTCGGCGATCGCCAGATCAATTATTGTTGCTTGCTTTTTTTCTGGCAGATTGAAGAATGTTTGATTTGGCATAGTAGATAATTTACACTGTGACTGATTAGTCATATGACCCAAATACAACTCAGCTGTCAATATTTTGGTCTTTTAAGGCTTTGAGCTAAATAATTTCAATAACTTAAAAGCTCTGGGACATAGAACTAAAAAGCCTTGATATTAATTTGAGCTTGAAGATCGGAGCTAACTGCCCCATGCTGTACAGGAGTTACACAACCTTCTACTGCTGCTGCATAGCTGGGTATGGCACTAGCTGCTAAAGGAATATGGCGATCGCTGATTATTAAGCCCAAAGTTGGATCATAGCCTCGCCAACCCGCCCCAGGTAAATACACTTCTACCCAAGCATGAAGATCTCTTGACTGTTGCTTTGAGTCGCCTTCTTGGTAGCCACTAACGAATCTAGCAGCAATACCTATAGCCCGACACACTTCCATAAACAAAACCGCATAATCGCGACAAGAGCCTTTTTTCCCTCGCCAGGTTATGCCGGCGGGAAAAGGTTCTCCTATATCTCTAATAATATATTCGCAGTCTTTATATATACGTTGATTTAAGGCAAACAGAAAATCAAGAGTATTGCCTTGAGTAGCCATAACCAACTTTTGAGCTAATTCTAAAGCCGAATTATCGGCTACAAAGCTATAGGAATGCAAATATGGCTTTAATTGCTTTAATAAAAAATTAGGATAGTCAAAAGGTAGAGTAGTCGCCCAAGGCTCAAGCATATAGGCAAAAGGATTGGTACAGCTAGTTTCTACTTTGGCTGTTGTCTGGATACTCAACTGTTGCGTTGAGTGATCGAACCATAGCTTTGTTAGATTATTGCCATCTAAATCGATAAAATCTGAGCTTCCCTGGCATAAAGGCAATACCGATAAAGAAAAATTATGAAGTTGAGTAAAGCGATCGCTGCGGGGACGTAATCTAAGCAGATGAGGTTTCAGAAAAACTGGTTGACTGTAACTGTAAGTTGTCTGATGACTGATTTGATAGAGCATTTGGAGAATCGCCTAGAGCGAAAAAAGCAGTATGAATTTCGTTACCTACCTGGTTGAGAGAACTTTGCATCTGTTCTAAAAACTCATGTAAACCAGCTTGAATAATATCTTCGATGGTTATATAGCCCAATTGAGAACACAATCTGCCTAAAGCTCTCTCTGCACCGTTACACCAATTACCAGTTGGAGTTTGGGTAATCTCATGAAGACATTGCTTTGTTTGCCAAAGACAAAAATGAATTGAGCGAGGAAATGTTCTATCTAAGATTAAAAACTCAGCTACGCTGCCAGGAGTAATATAGTGCTGGCACTTGCGATACATTTCATAAGCACTGGCAGACTTTAATAAAGCCATCCATTGAATCCGATCTAAAGGAGTGCCTACCCATTCTGCTGAAGGCAATAGCAGAAAATATTTAACGTCTAGAATACGAGTAGTTTTATCGGCTCGTTCTAGCAGTCTACCCATTTGCCCAAAGTGCCATCCTTCGTTATGGGACATAGTTGCGTCCATAACTCCTGCAAAGCGATGACTAGCCATTTTGATCTGGCTAAAAAACTTGGGTAAAGTGCTAAAAGAAGAAGCTGAAGCAGCCTCTTGAATCATCAGATAAAAAGAATTAACTTCCTCCCACATCTCCGAAGAAATTACCTCACGAATGGAGCGAGCATTTTCTCGCGCTTTTCTCAAACAAGAGATAATTGAGTTTTCATATTCTCGATCAAAAGCCAAAAATTGAATAACATTCTGACTATTTATCTCATCATAACGACTGTTAAATAGTTCTATATCTCCTGTAACTGAAATCAGAGGTTTCCACTGGGGAGAGACTCCTGCGGGTAAATCTAACATCAAGTTCAGATTAACATCAATAAAACGGGCTACGTTTTCCGCCCGTTCGATATAACGATTTAACCAATAGATTGAATCTGCAACTCTACTTAGCATTGTTCATTGCCAATTGTTATTTGTTCATTGAATTAAGTACCCAAGTGTCCTTGCTACCGCCACCTTGAGAAGAATTAACGACTAACGAGCCTTTTTTTAAGGCAACTCTAGTTAATCCGCCAGGATGTACATATATTTCCTCACCGCGATGGAGAATATAAGGGCGTAAATCTACGTGTCTTCCTTCAACTTTGCCGTTAATTAGAGTAGGTACACGAGATAAGTCAAGGGTTGGTTGAGCGATATAGTTGCGGGGTTGGGCAATAATCTTTTGGGCAAACTCGGCTCTTTCTGCCTCGGTAGACATAGTACCGATTAGCATTCCATAGCCACCAGCTTCATTTGCAGACTTAACCACTAGCTTATCTAAATTTTCTAAAACATAATTGCGATCGCTTTCTCGCCAACATAGATACGTCGGTACATTAGCCAGTATCGGTTCTTCTCCTAAGTAGTAGCGGATCATCTCAGGAACATAAGCATAAACTACCTTATCATCTGCAACCCCTGTGCCAGGTGCGTTAGCCAATGCTACTCGTCCCTGCTGATATACTTGCATCAGTCCTGGTACTCCTAACATAGAATTAGGATTAAAAGCCCAAGGATCTAGAAAGTTGTCATCGACACGACGATAAATTACATCCACACGGCGTAAACCTTTAGTGGTTTTCATCTGTAGATAACCATCGGCTACAGCTAAATCCCGTCCTTCTACCAGTTCAATTCCCATCTGTTGGGCTAAAAAGGAATGTTCGTAATAGGCAGAGTTATAGATGCCAGGAGTTAAAACCACCACAGTCGGATCTGGCAATTGAGGCGGTGCCAGATTAAGCAGAGTTTCTAGTAGCTGGCTGGGGTAGTCGTCTACAGGCTTAACTGTCATATCCTGAAAGATTTCGGGAAAGGTGCTTTTCATTACCCGTCTATTTTCTAGGACATAGGAAACCCCAGAGGGCGATCGCAAATTGTCTTCTAAGACATACCATTGACCATCCTTGTCTCTTACTAAATCCGTTCCTGTAATGTGACACCAGACTCCTGCGGGGGCTTTTATGCCTAAACATGGTTTTAAGAAGCCTGAAGCAGTATAAATTATTTCGGCTGGAATTTTACCGTCTTTAATTATTTTTTGGTCGCTATAAACATCATTAAGAAATAAATTTAAAGCCTGGATTCTTTGCTTTAATCCTTGTTCTAAAGTTGACCATTCTTGACCATCAATAATGCGGGGAATGATGTCAAAGGGAAATATTTTTTCTACTCCTTGAGTATCGTTATAGACATTAAAAGTAACTCCCAGTTTAAACAAGGCTATTTCTGCTGTTTGCCTCTGTTGCTCTAGCTGCTCTATTCCTAGCTCGATCATGCGTTTGACCAAGGAAGCGGAATGCGATCGCGGTTTACCCTGAGCTAAGAAAAGTTCATCATAAAAATTTTCTGGATCGTATGCTTCAAATGCCATATATCTTTCTTAATTAGTCTTAAAGCTAAATTATTTAGCCAGCCAATCTTAACCAAAATATAGCTGTTTGTAACTTGAAAATGTTCACCTTGAACTTTGTAATGTTGCTTAATAATGACAATTGCCAGATTAATTAATAACTAATCAATATAAATATCTTCTTCAGAATCAGCAGACTCGATTTCCCATTCAATATCAGGCATAGCTTCAAAAGCTTGCTTGACAGATGTTTCCCACAGGTTACGAATTTTGGCAATATAGGGCGCACCCAGACGTAATTCTAAGGTATGGTGCAGATTAAAGCTATCAGTTTTGTACATAATCAAGTTAATCGGTGGTCCAACAGAAATATTTGACTTCATGGTGGAATCAATCGATAACAATGCACATTTTGCAGCATCTTCAAGGGCGGTATCGTAAGTTATGGTGCGATCTATAATTGGTTTACCGTATTTTGTCTCGCCGATTTGCAAAAAAGGAGTCTCTTTGGTTGCTTGAATAAAATTACCCTGGGGATAAATCAAATATAATTGAGGAACTTCTCCTTTAATTTGTCCTCCCAGTAAAAAGTTACAGCTACAGCTAATATTGTCTTTCTCTAGCCAAGAGCGATCTAACTCTTGAATTTCTCTACTTTTGCCACCAATGTAGGCAGCAATATCATACATAGTTGGCAAAGTTTGCAGATTCTTTTCCTCTTGGTTTTGAATATCTCGATTTAGCCTGGTGATCACTCCTTGAGTCACCGAAAGGCTACCAGAAGCACAGATAACAACTACTCTTTCTCCTGGTAAGGAGAGATCAAACAGCTTTTTATAACTAGAAATATAGTCCACTCCTGCATTAGTGCGTGAGTCTCCAGCCATTACTATGCCAAATTGATTGATGATTCCTAGACAATAGGTCATTGGGTAATTATATTATCCCGCTTGACGGGACTGATTACTGATTTTCCTGAGTATTTATCGCCTAATTGATTCTAAATAATTAGCGATCGCTTTGGCAATCTCCTCCTTGCCAACTGCTTTTTGGGGCGGTTGGTTTGTTGTTACTAGATAAGCCACCTGTGCGCCTGTAGCTTGATGTTCTTCTCCACGGTTGGCTACTACCATTTGATAGCCCTGCTGCAATCTAGTTTCGGCGATAGTGATCAATTTTTCATGAGAAATATTTTCTTGATACTTAAAAGTGATCATGCCTAAACTAGGATATTTAGCTTTTACTTCCCTAATGACCTTTGGAGTCGATACTAGGTCAATTTTAGACAATGCCCCATCGCTAGGGATTTTGCCTGAGTATACTTGAGCAGGTTTATAGTCAGCAACCGCAGCCGAGAAGATTCCATAATGATAATTCTTTTGTAATTCCGTCATTACCTCTGACATATATTCATCGTAGCTATTAACTATTTTATGGGGGAGATAGCCTGGAGGAGTATAGCTGCCTTGTCCATGAATTAATTTTACTCTTGCACCTCGAAGATACAATTCTTCAGCGATGCAGGTGCCTAACCTGCCTGTAAAGCGATTAGTAAGACGACGTATATTGTCTATCGGTACAGGGGTAGGACCTCCCGTAACTAAGATAGGAATATCTTTGAGAGATGATGAACTAACTGCGCGACATACAGTAAAGGCGATCGCTTTTTCTTCGGGCAGATTGTTTTTACCATTAGCAACTTTTGGCGGGATAATTTTTACTCCCATTTGATTTAGCTTTTGTAAAGATTTAGTCAAAATAGAGTTGTGCAAACTACCGTGCATTGTCGGCGCAATCAGAATTTGAGCTTTACCTCTTTCCATTCTGCCAATAGCTGAAGCCAAAGTAGAAGCAATGATACCATCGGCAATGCCCAACGCCATCTTATTAATGGTGTTATAGGTTGCAGGGGCGACTAGATAAGCAGCAAAAGGATTATCATCGCTGAGGTGTTCGGCATTTGCTGTTAGTTTGGTAACCACAGCATTAGTAGTACTCCATTCCAAAGCATCAATAGTAGTATATCTAAGAGCGTCCTTAGATACAAAAGCAACCACCTCAGCCCCCTGACGGCGGAGAGTACGAGCAATTAAGGGTGCTTTCAGGGCTGCAATGCTACCTGTAACCAACAGGGCAATGCGCTTATTTTGCAGATGATTTGATTCTAAAGTAACTTGGCGGTCGCCTAATTCTGATTCTGCTGGCGGCTGAAAATCCCAATCGCTCATAATATCAAGACTTGTCCTCTCTTCTTTTTAGATATTAAGCCTTCCTGTAGTCAATAGCTGATATCCTCCAGTGAAGCTGGCAAGAGAAGCGACAAACTGCCAGAGGCTTGTAGGCTGTAAAATTGCTCTACTACTGAAGAACACGGCAACAATACCAATTGCGATCGCTATTCCTGCCCAATTCTTAATACCGCGAGGTAATACAAAAAACATTAACACTCCTGCGGTGAGAAAGAGAATAGACGTATCGGCAGCGACTCCCCGCCACCAGTAAGGATAAATGTTATTAGTGAAGTAAATATTTTGTCCTAAAAAGTAAATTCCCAATAGCAATAGACCTAATCCAAGTAACCTAGCAAATAATCTCATATCAATTGTGATAGAACTCTAATTCTAGATTGCCCAAATGCTCATGCTTAAATATAAAACGATCGATTCTAAGTTTCTGGATTAAGGACTTCTGGAGGATAATTACAGCCATCTAACATTATTTCTGTGATAGCCGAATAGGCTTCCATCCAAGCTGCTGCATATTCATCTGTCCATTGGTCTTCTAGAACGATAGCCATTGTTTTAAGCAAGCTTCCGCCGACCTTTGGATAATGTTCTGGCAGAACTCCATACTGTAAGTGTTTAACACCTAAACCTTTAAGCGCGCTGGTCAAAGTATCTGGCTTAGTGAGGTTGTTCACTACCAATACCAAAGATTCAAATAATTTTTTAGCTTGCTCATCCATCTCTACATTGGAGAATAAGGGTTCAACCTCTGGATAATCTTTAAATAAATTACTGTAAAAACGATCGGTAAAATCAGTTTCGCGATCGCATATTAAAGCAAAGCTAGTTTCTAATAGATTGGTATTAAGTGTCATAGCAGAATATTCTAATTAACTTATCTTTAAAACAGCTTGAGATAATTAATTTCACAAGAATCTGAGCTAGTGTATAAAGTTGGATAAAGTTTATCAAGAAAACAAAAGCTACAGCCAATTCAATATATTACTCACTGACATTACGCATTTAATCTAACTGCTGTGACAGGGTGACGGGGTGACGAGGTGACGAGGAGACGGGGAGACAGGGAGACACTACGCAGGTAGCAAATCAATCTCTCAAAGTCCCCAAGTCCCCAAGCCTTACAGATCGATGAGTGCGTAACATCAGTTACTCAAGGTTTTATAACTTAATTTTGCAATGCCAAAATAAAAAGTACAAATGAATTAATCGGCTGTTACTCTCTACAACTTAACAATTGCCAATTTTAGTAACATAAATTAATCTTTTTAGTCTTCCTTCTTTAAAAAATTAGGTTAAATTTAGAGGTGTCTTTTGAGGGATTGTCCAATGAACTCTACACCGTCTACGCGCAAAAATAATTTAACTAAATCCGAAGACCCAAATATGATATTTTTCGATCCTGCTTTGATCAATGCAGCTAGAAACATCTATCGAAATTACTATAGTCTAGGCGTATCAGCCAACAGCCAACCAATGGGAATAGTAATCAATCGAGATAACCATAGAGGACAGCTAGCATTTAAACAGAAGCCAGTACTGCTACCACGAGAATGTTTTATTCCTATTAAGCAAATCGAAGCTAACGGCTATTAAAACTAGTATTTCTTAACATTACACATTATTTCTAACTTATTTATTTACTTTTACCGTTAAATTATGGAAACGCTGGTTACAGCGATCTCATTTAGTCTTGCTTTTACTTTTGGTGCCTGTATTGGCAGTTTCCTAAATGTAGTTATCTACCGTATTCCTGCGGGGATATCTTTAATACATCCCCCTTCTCGCTGTCCCCGTTGTCTTCATCAGCTAGGTGTGACAGAAAATGTTCCCGTCCTTGGCTGGTTATGGCTTCGGGGGCGTTGTCGGTGGTGTAAAACTAAAATTTCTAGCCGTTATCCAATTATTGAAGTCACTACAGGATTAATCTTTGCTTTGGTTTTCTGGCGGTTTGGCTACAGTATCCAAACCGTTGGCTATTGTGCTTTTTTAGCCTGGCTGCTGTCTTTATCTTTAATTGATTTAGACACCATGACTTTGCCTGCCTCCTTAACTAAATCGGGATTAGTTTTGGGGCTGGTATTTCAAGGGATTTTAGGCTGGCATCTGGCACAAGGGCGAGGAATTGCTAATCAACTAATGTTTGGGGTTGGTGGGGCGATTACAGGGATCTGGCTACTAGAAATTATTGCTTTGTTGGGTACAATCATGCTGGGGCAACAGGCAATGGGTGATGGTGATGGTAAGCTAATGGCAACTATTGGGGCTTGGATTGGCTGGAAGTATGTTTTAGTTTCTAGCTTTATCGCCTGTGGAGTTGGTTCAATTATTGGCGGTGGCGCGATCGCTTTGGGTATTATTAGCAAGAAACAACCCATGCCTTTTGGTCCATTTTTGGCTTTGGGTGGTGCATTAAGTCTCTTTTTTGGCGAGGCAATTATTAATGCTTACGTTAATACTTTTTTTAATTTTTAGCTGTATGGCGATCGCCAACTACTTAAACTTTGTCAAACCTAACAAGATATAAGTATTTGCCAGTGATTATCCGATAATGGGACTATCATGTTGAACGGTATTAAAGTTATTCAAACCCCAAGCATAAACAGCAAATGGCAATCAAAAAGAGCGAACTCTACAGTTCCTTATGGCAAGGCTGCGACGAACTTCGAGGCGGGATGGATGCCTCTCAATATAAGGACTATGTTTTGGTTTTGCTGTTTGTAAAATACGTTTCCGATAAGTATGCAGGGGATGAAGACGCTTTAATTGAGATTCCTCAAGGTGGTAGTTTTGCCGATCTGGTGAAACTCAAAGGGGATAAGGAAATTGGGGATAAGATTAATAAAATTATTGGCAGATTAGCCGAAGCCAACGATCTAAAAGGCATGATTGATGTTGCCGACTTTAATAACGAAGATAAGCTAGGTAAAGGTAAGGAAATGCAGGATCGGCTGTCTAACCTAGTAGCTATTTTTGATAAGCCTGAACTTAACTTTAGTCAGAATCGCGCTGATAGAGACGATATTTTAGGAGATGCTTATGAATATCTAATGCGTCACTTTGCCACCGAGTCGGGCAAAAGCAAAGGGCAGCTTTATACTCCTGCTGAAGTATCCAGAATCATGGCGCAAGTAATCGGCATAGAAACAGTTACCAGCCAGGATAAAACTATTTACGATCCTACCTGCGGTAGTGGTTCGCTACTGTTAAACGCTGCCGATGAAACCAATGGCATTACTATTTACGGGCAGGAAATGGATAATGCCACCCGCGCCCTGGCAAAGATGAATATGATTCTGCACGGGCATCCTACAGCAGAGGTTTGGCAGGATAATACTTTATCTAACCCCAGGGTAAGCGCAAGAAAAATGAAGCTGTAATATGCTATTAAAATTCATTCAATAATCGGATTCCCAATGACCAGAGGTTTCGGTGAAGCTAAAAACCCCCAAAAGAATAGTAGTAAACTAGGACTTACGCACCGTACAAATTTACTATATAATTGTTAACGAAAATAGGTGGTTCTAGGCTTGTTTCAAGCATTTTTTGATAGATAGCGATCGCTGAAGAAGTAACTATTCAAGGTAATAACAATAAACGTCCTGATATCGTCATCTACGTCAACGGTATCGCCTTGGGAGTCTTAGAACTCAAACGCAGCAAAGTTTTTGTCTCTGAAGGTATCCGCCAAAATCTAGATAACCCTCTTTTGTCAGACTCCGAAAACTTTTGTCATTTCTAAATTCTAGAGCCTTTATAGAGAAAAGAATTGCTTATTTTTTTTATAATAATAAAAACTAAAATTTTAAAATGGCTGTAATCCCCTCACTGTAAAGATCTATC
>JBBSPC010000071.1:0-24148 GCA_038259125.1 Chroococcales cyanobacterium
CGTTGTAGTGTTTGGCGAAATATTTCTTCAGGCGATCGCTTAAAGATTTGAATAACCACTAAACTATTAATAGGAAGTAATGCAATGTTAGATTTAGATCGTTCTGATGAGCTTATGTTAGCTAAATCAGAAGCAGTATCACCTGAGTCTGAAACCTCTCCAACACAGATGGATATCGAATCTTTATGGCATCCGACATCAGGTAGTAAGGGCGATTCGCTCTTACAGAGGTGAAAAGTAATTTACAAAAAGGAAATTAATTATGCAAGTCGGCGTACCAAAGGAAACTAAAGATCAGGAATTTCGTGTAGGTTTGTCTCCCGCTAGCGTCCGAGTTTTAACTGATAAAGGTCATAGTGTATCTGTAGAAACTAATGCTGGAGTTGGTTCGGAGTTTAGCGATCGCGATTATCAACAGGCTGGGGCAACGATTGTTTCTAAGGCGAAAGATGCCTGGAATAAGGAGTTAGTCATTAAGGTTAAAGAGCCTTTAGCGACGGAATATCAGTTTATCCAACCAGGACAAATATTATTTACCTATCTGCATCTAGCAGCGAATAAACCTCTTACCGAACGTCTAATTGATTCTGGGGTAACGGCGATCGCCTATGAAACGGTAGAATTGAATCACACATTGCCTTTACTGATGCCCATGAGCATCATTGCGGGTAGGCTAGCAGTACAGTTTGGCGCACGTTTTTTAGAACGGCAACAAGGAGGCAGAGGGGTTTTATTAGGCGGTATCCCCGGAGTATCTCCAGGCAAAGTCACAATCTTAGGTGGTGGTGTCGTTGGTACAGAAGCAGCCAAAATTGCCGTGGGAATGGGTGCAAAAGTCCAGATTTTTGATATCAGCGTTGAGCGACTATCTTATCTAGAAACTCTGTTTGGCTCAAGAGTAGAACTACTCTATAGTACTACCGCAGCTATCGAAGCTGCTGTCCCCGACGCAGACTTATTAATTGGTGCGGTATTAATCCCAGGCAAAAATGCACCAACTTTAGTTAATCGTACTTTAGTTGCCCAGATGCGCCCTGGTTCGGTAATTGTTGATGTAGCCGTAGATCAAGGAGGATGTATTGAAACATTGCGTCCCACCTCTCACTCTCAGCCCGTCTATGTTGAAGAAGGAGTTGTCCACTATGGCGTACCTAATATGCCTGGGGCTGTACCCTGGACAGCTACTCAAGCCCTAAACAACAGTACTTTGCCTTATGTTGTTAAACTGGCTGATTCGGGAATTAAAGCCTTAGAAAATGACCCTGCCTTAGCGATGGGATTAAATGTTGATAATCATCAGTTAATACATCCTGTAGTCAGAGAAGTATTCAAAGATTTAGTGGCTCGCACTGCCGAGTTTTCTTTAGCTTAAATTGTTTTTCCTGTGACAATTACAAAGCTAGCGATCGCTATCGTTTTGTAAAGCCAGGTGTTACTTTGATCTCTTGACAATCAATTGAAGTAATACCTAAATAATTAAATAGCTATATGCCTCGCCTAAAATCTGGGGCAATGCTGACAGAGCTTCAAGAGATTAAAGAACCTGTTTTGAAATAAGAAATAAATTATGAGTTGGCTCAAAAAAAAATCTGTTCTTGTTCCGATTGATTTTTCTGAATTGTCTTATGAAGCGATCGCCCCAGCTAGAGAATACGTTGAAGATGAATCAGCTTTAAAACTAATTCACGTCTTAACTCCTCTGCATCCTGCCGATCCAGCAGCCATGTGGAATACTCTTGATAATGAACAAAGAAAACAAAAGGTCAAAAGCTTTCTGGGGTCAAAGCTGGGTGAAATGGGATATAAGGAAATTCAAATTGAGGTAGCAATTGGCGACCCCAGTACACACATTGTTGACTACGCCAAAGAGATCGAAGCAGATTTAATCGTCATGCCTTCCCACGGACACAAGGGAGTGAGCCGTTTTTTACTTGGTTCGGTAGCCGAAAGGGTGGTAAGACTGTCTCCTTGTCCAGTTTTAGTTCTCAAATAAATGGAGCTATACGGTAATGAATATTTGCTAGTTGCTGGTATTATCTGGCATTGCTGAATCGAGGTATGATTCTGTGATTTTCACGACCCAGCAAATCAACTAAAAAGCTAAAAGCTAAAAGCTAAAAGCTAAGAGCTACGATCAGATTACTACATGCGGGCAAGCCCTTTGTCGGTTTCATATTTCAAAGCAGTCAAAAAATTAGCGATCGCAGCTTTAATAGCCACTCTCGGTACTTTATTACTTGACCGCATTTCTGAAGCGATCGCCATGAACATTATCTAACCTGAGTTTGGGATAAGCCCAAACCCTTATCCTTTCGTTGGCTGAAAGTACTATTGCTTTGCTATTGATTCATTTTCTTTGCTTGCTTCTGCGTAAACCGAACTCGCGTTACTTAAAAGCGTTCTACAGATCTTCAGTGGTATCAGGGGAAATTTCTCTTACTTTTCTATTTGTTTTAGCAACCTGTTGATCGGTAATTAGATCATCTAATTCGTTGATGTCTACACCAATTTGCTGACAGGCTTGATGTAAATTTTCGATAAATAAATCGGTGTTTTGCTCGTATCCAGAGTTTTTAGCAGCGATCGCAATTCCTTGCTTGGCATTCGCCTTGGCACAGTCTATTAGTTCTATTCCTTGAAGCATAGTCTTTATTTTAACTAGATAATTATTTTGACATCTCAAGTTTACATACTAAGTTGTCAATTACATCTCTCTAAAGATTTATCTTAATTGGCTACCGTACTTAAATCTTGAGTTACTTTAACTTGATCGCTGGCTTCGTTTTTCTCTATGTGCTTTTCTAATATTTCTAAGTTGCGCATATTTGCCTTAAAATAGGCATCAAAAAGGTCACCAGCTAAAGGTACAGAGCCTACTACTGTCTCTATTGCCACATTTTTGATCATTTTAAATACTTCTGCTCGCTCTAGTCCAAAACGAGTAGCCAAATAAATCATGTAGGCAGAGATACCAGCCGAAATCAAATCTCCTCCTCCTGGAATTAAACCCAATATAGGATCTAGACCAAAACGAATTTTAGTCCCAGGAATACCAATGGCTGTATCTAAAAGCTTGGCTATTTTACGAATTTTCTGGAGATTTTTTAGCTGTTGAATCTTATTCATCGGTTTTACACACAAGAATATAATTGCTTTATTGTATAGCGATCTCTCAACAGTTTCTTCTCTCTATAGTTATAAATTTCATTTAACAAAGCTAATAGCTATTAGCTGAACGCGAAGCGTTTTAATGTCGTTGTTAATTACAAGAAACCTTTTTTCTTCTTTTTCTTAGTTTTAGCTTTAGTTTTCTGCACTTGTGCTACGGCTGCTTCAAAGAGATTATTAAGATGTATAGGGACGCTGGCGATCGCCGGCAGTTCGGGAGTCGATGACTTATTATGTTTAAGTAATAATTGCTCTAAATCTGTTTCTAAATCAAAATTATCTTTATTGCCATAATTTTGTAACAGTTTTCTTAGCGATTGAGGATACTCTTGTTTTAGCTGTTGCCAAACATAGTAGTTTGTTTCAGGCTGTTCTAAATAGCGACGAACATATAAATTACCAGTTTCAGAATCTTCTAGATTCTCATTAGCTAATAAACTGGTGAATTTCTCGTAGGTAGGTAAAAACATTTGACCCCAGCGCGGATGAGAAAAGACGGTAACTGCTTCTGCTTGTTTAATATTGGCTGGTAGATCGATTTTGGGTGTTACCATCGACAGCTTATCTTTATTCTGAGTTATCTTAGCCACTGTTTGAGCTTCTATTCCTAAGTCTGTGGCAGCTTTAGTAAAATCAGACTCACTTTTATCTGATTCTGCTAGCAATTGGGATAGAGATTTTGAATCATCAATACCAGCTTCAGCCAGTTTTTTCTGGCTCATTATCTGTTGAAGTTCACCAATTTTCTGATTTAATTTATAGCCAGGCAAGGTCAGATTGTCCTTACCCATATAGTCAACAAACTCTTGATGATATACTGCTACAGAATCCCAAGCTTGTTCTAATAATTCTGGTGCATCGGCATAGAGGAAATCAGGGTAATTATCGCGAAACTCGCCAACAGCTACAGCTAATTTTGGCTTACTTAATCTGCCTTTAATAATGCGATCGCTAAAAAAGAACCACTCGCGATCGTTTATAGGTGCAATAATAGTTAAAATAATCTCTCCTGGCTGCCATCTATTCTTCTCCTTCTCTGGTATACCAGAGTGACCATAGACTTGATAGGTTTTGGCGGTTAACCAGTTCATTAACTGATAAGCATCGTCGGCGATCGCTTGAATTTCAAACAAGCCAATAAAATTATGCTTCCACAGCTTAATTATTTCTGTCTCATCGGCGTTTAGATCCTTAGCCTGTGCTAAAAATAGATCCAAAGGAGTTTGAGCCTCTATTTTTCCCTCGCTCAGAAATAAATCAATAGTTAAATTTTGCTGTTTAATACCGTAGCTATTCTTTTTAGCTTTTTGTGCTGCGTAGGTTTCTAGGGCGATCGCCATTTCACCTTCTGCATCATAAACGAAATCTACTACCGTCTGCTTGAGTTGAATAGCTTTTTCTAGATGATCTTGCATAAATATTTTGTAAAATGCCCAGGCTATATGCTAACTTGAATTGGCAAATTTTTCTTTTAGCTAAAGTTTAATACCTAATTCTGGGGTCAATATAGGCATTGATAATGTCGATCATAATACTGGCAATCACTACAATAATGCCAAAAAATACCATTATCCCTTGCACAGTAGGGTAATCTCGCAGAGAAATAGCCTCATATAGTCGATTGCCTAGACCCGGCCAAGAAAAGGTTACCTCAGTCAATACAGCACCACCTAGCAATGCTGCAAAGGTTAAACCTAGTACTGTAATTACAGGAATTAGGGCATTTTTCATTGCATGGGAAACTAAGATAGTGCCTTCAGGAATACCTCTGGCTCTAGCTGCCTCAACATAATCAGCTTGTAAAGTTTGCTTAAGATTGACTCTAACAATACGTTCAAAAATACCGCTTAACAATAAACCCAGAGTCAGACTAGGCAGTGCTAAATAATGTATGCTGTGGAGTAACATACCCATATCTCCTGCTAGCAAACTGTCAATTAAATACAGCCCCGTTACCTGAGGCGGAGTGGGAGAACTAATCGGAAAGCGTGTACCTAGGGGAAACCAGCCTAAATTCACCGCGAAGATTAACTGTAAGACCATGCCTACCCAAAACAAAGGCAGAGAATAGGTAATAATCCCAAACAAACGACCTCCCGCATCAATAAACTTATGATCTGAGGAAGCAGAAACCATACCCACTAAAACCCCCACCAATACAGCAATAATCATGCTGCAAAAAGAAAGTTCGACGGTGGCGGGAAAATAGTCTTTAATTACTGACCAAACTGATAAACCACGACTGGAAAGAGAGCTTCCTAAATCAAAACTGAGTAAATTTTTGAGGTAATCAAAATACTGTTGCCAGAGAGGATCTGTTAAACCTAATTGCGATCGCAATGCTGCTTTGGCTGCTTCTGGGGCGCGAGTACCTAAAATCGCATCGGCAGGATCTCCAGGGGTTGCCCTTAAAAGTAAAAACACCACAGTAGCGATGGTCAACAACATCAAAGGGGCAAGAAGCAAACGAACTAAGATATATGATTGCAGAGCTTTGGAGCGAGACATTATTTAGCTATAGTTTATAGTCTTACTAGTTATAGCAGTCGCTCTCTTGATTGAAAATACTTTTGTCTTTTATATGCGCTTACTGCTTATCGTAATCGCTTTGTCCAATGCCTAGCTCTTTTTTACTCTTTTTTAATTCTTTCCACAAGGACTTAATTTTTTTATAAGCTTGTTCTGGCGGTAGTTTACCCCCTGTTTCCAAGTTACAAACATAACTAATTTTTTGAGCGAACTCCTGCAAATTAGAATTAAAGACTAAATTTTCAGGTTTAACCTTGCCATGATAAGGATGGCGGGGATAGATAAAATCGTTTGTTTTTTTATCAGTTGACATAGGACTTATAGAGATTTGTAAACTTATTTGTAGCAATTTTGTATATAACTTGGTTTTATCGTCACAATTTTTAACAATTATTTTTTTGACAAGATACAAACACAAAAGTTACTTGATGACGCTACTATAAACAGGGCTTTATTTTAGATGTTAACAAAATATTTAGGCTTTGTTAACCTACTCTTAACCTAAGTTTTCAATCCAATTTTTTATTGACTTATATCTTAAGCAATTTATTTAAAGATGTCTCAGCCAGAAAAACTGTACGAAGGCAAAGCAAAAATCCTTTATGCTACTGATAATCCAGAGATACTGCTTACAGTTTATAAAGATGACGCTACGGCTTTTAATGCTCAAAAACGAGGACAGATAAAAGGAAAAGGACAAATAAACTGTCAGATTACCGCAGCCTTATTTACCTGGTTAGGCTCAATGGATATACCGACTCACTACATAGATACCCCCCAACCAAATCAGATGAGAGTCAAAGCCGTGACGATTGTACCCATTGAAGTTGTGGTCAGAAACATTGCCGCGGGGAGTCTGTGTCGCCAAACAGGTTTGCCAGAAGGAAAAGTCTTGCCTTCTGCATTAGTAGAGTATTACTACAAAAGTGATGAACTAAGCGATCCTTTATTAACACGCGATCGCATATTTCTGATGGATATAATAACGCCTCAAAGGCTTAAAGAAATAGAGAATATGGCTCGTAAAATTAACAAAAACCTCCAAAGCTTTTTTGATAAATGCGACATTACTCTGGTAGATTTTAAATTAGAATTTGGTCTTGATGCCCAACAAAATTTATTGTTAGCAGATGAAATTAGCCCCGATACTTGTCGTCTTTGGGATAAAAATGATGCCGATCCCCAATCAAGAGTCATGGACAAAGATCGCTTTCGCAAAGATTTGGGTCGGATAGAATCTGCTTATCAGCAAGTTCAACAGCGAGTTTTGGCGCAACTAAAAAACAGTTAAGTGTACCTTAGTACCTTATCTTCATTAATTGCTTTTACCAACTATTTAACTTTAATGCTCCACCCTAATAAAAAATGGAAACATTAAAGTAAGATAAGTGGTCATATTTCTCCGATATTTAACTATCAAACTAAAGATAATTAATCTTCAGCAAAATCAGCCAAGATTGATTAAATATCGATTTTACAAGTCAGAGGCGAGACAACAACTAAATAAAATGGTTAACTTGTTGAATGCTCTGTTTGGTGTGTGGAAGTGTTAACAGGATTAAAAAACGTGCGTCTATCTCCTACTCTAATTACAGTTTTGGCTACAACCCTAGCTCTAGGGATATCTTTACCTACTAGAGCAGAAACTAAAAATTTCAATCAACTCTCAGATAAGGTCATCGTTACCAATGGTGCAACCCTGCTCAAAAACATTAATTCGACTAAAATAGCTCAGACCCCTAATCGCCAATCTCCATCACCATCTCAGCCTAATCCTGATACCCAAGTAGACCCAAATATTAAGCTGCCCAAATTTCAACCACCCTCGCCAGGAGAACAAGCACCACAGTCTAAGCCTAATAAGCCATCGCCACAAGAACAAGAACCTCGTGTGCTAGTAGCAGAAGTAGCAGTTGAAGGGGCAAACAAAGAACTTCAAGATATTGTTTATGCAACTATTGGCACTGAGCCTGGTAGAACAACTACTAGAACTCAACTTCAACAAGATGTCAACGCTATTTATGCAACTGGCTATTTCCAAAATGTGGAGGTAACTCCAGGAGATACCCCTTTAGGAGTAAGAATTACTTTTGCGGTTCAACCCAATCCAGTTCTCAACCAGGTGGAAGTGGAAACTGTTCCTAAAGGAGAACCAGGGGTTTTGCCTCCAGAAAAAGTCCAGGAGTTCTTTGGAAACAACTATGGTCAAATTCTTAATCTGAGGAAATTACAGCAAGGTATCATCAAAGTAAATGAGTGGTATAGCAAAAATGGCTATGAACTAGCTCAGGTAGTTGGTTCGCCGAAGGTTAGTCCTAGTGGAGTAGTTACTTTAGTTGTAGCAGAAGGGGTGATTGAAGATATCAAGGTTAGATACCTTGATGAAGATGATCAGCCAGTTGAAGGTAAAGGTAAAACTCGCGAATTTATTGTAACGCGAGAAGTAGAGTTAAAACCAGGGGATGTGTTTAAACGGGATACGGCTCAACGAGATTTACAGCGCGTTTTTGGCTTAGGAATTTTTGAAGATGCCCGTTTTTCTTTTAGTCCTGGTAAAGATCCTAGCAAGGTAGTAGTTAATATTGATGTTGTCGAAGGAAGCACTGGTTCAATTGCTGCGGGGGCAGGATATAGCTCTTCAAGCGGTTTATTTGGTACAGTCAGCTATCAGCAGAAAAACTTAGGCGGGAATAACCAGACTTTAGGCACAGAAGTACAGGTCGGTGATGATAGTCTTCTATTTGATGTCAATTTTACCGATCCTTGGATTGCCACTAGCAAAAGCCGTACTTCTTACACGGTTAATGCTTTCCGTCGTCGTTCGATTTCCCTCGTATTTAATGGAGATGACGATATTCAAACTATAAACGGAAATGATTCTCCGCGTATAGTCCGTACAGGAGGTGGTATTAACTTTGCTCGTCCTTTTCCTGCCGATCCTTTTGCACCGCGAGAATGGACACTATCGACTGGATTTGAATACCAACGGGTGCAAGCAAAAAATAGTGACGGCGATTCTGCTCCCTTAGGCTCTATAAATGGAATTAATAACATCCCTCTCGCCTTTAGTGACAGTGGTACAGATGATCTGTTTAGCTTAAGTTTTGGAGCAACTCGCGATCGCCGTAACAATGCTTTACAACCCACGAAAGGTTCAGTACTGAGATTAGGAACAGAACAAACCATCCCCATTGGTTCAGGCAATATCTTATTTAATCGGATTCGAGCCAACTATAGCCGTTATTTTCCCATTAATATAGTTCGCTTTAACGATGGACCAGAAACATTGGCTTTCAATTTTCAAGCAGGAACAATTTTGGGCGACTTACCACCCTATGAAGCCTTTATTTTAGGCGGTAGTAATTCGGTCAGGGGTTATGGTGACGGTGAAGTTGGCAGTGGCAAAAGTTACTTTCAAGCTACCGCTGAATATCGCTTTCCTATTTTTAAAATTGTCGGTGGCGCACTCTTTTTTGATTACGGCACAACTTTGGGTACAGAAAGCGAAGTCCCTGGAGAACCATCGATTGCCAGGGGATTATCTGGCAGTGGTTATGGTTATGGTGGAGGAGTTAGGGTACAGTCTCCCTTGGGACCAATTCGGGTTGATTATGGCATTAACAATAATGGAGGTAGTGAGATCCAATTTGGTATTGGTGAGAAGTTTTAGGATTTTAGGATCGTTGTTGATTTTAGGTATTGATTTGTCGGTAATACTGTTCGTAGCTAATAGCTGCACACAGCGAAGCTGTGAAGTCCGCCCTAAGCGGACGGACTGCGCGTACGCGCTGCGCTATTAGCTTTAAATGTTGTCGAAAATTCCTGGCAATGATAAGCAATAAATAGCTGGTGATATGGGAAGTACGATCAAGAGAGAGTTTGAATTATCGGGAGTGGGATTGCACTTTGGGGTACATACTACCGTAAAAGTCTTACCTGCTAATCCTGGAAAGGGGCGTTATTTTGTGCGGGTGGATTTGCCAGAAAAACCGATAATTCCTGCTCAAGTTTACGCAGTAGGACAAACTACCCTGTCTACAGAATTAGCAGCAGGAAATGTCAAAATAAGAACGGTAGAACATTTACTTGCTTCCTTAATAGCGAATGGTGTAGATGATGCTCGCATTGAAATTGATGGCGAAGAAGTTCCTCTATTAGATGGTTCGGCTAAAAACTGGTGTGAAGCAATTACCTCGGTAGGTATTACCGATAACAACTCCTTGACTCAGACTGCCATTACTCTGGCTGAGGCAATCTGGATTAGAGAACAAGATTCTTTTGTGGCTGCCTTACCCGCATCGCAAACTCGTTTTACCTGTGGCATAGATTTTGCTTACAAAGCGATCGGCAATCAGTGGCACAGTTGGAATCCTGCTCAAGAAAGTTTTACTAATGACATTGCTCCTGCTCGTACTTTTGGTTTTGCCGAACAAATAGAACAGTTACAAAAGGCTGGTTTAATTCAAGGAGGAAGTTTGGATAACGCCTTAGTTTGTAGCGATACAGGGTGGATTAACCCACCCCTGAGATTTACCAATGAACCAGCTCGTCATAAACTATTAGATTTAGTAGGAGATATTAGTTTGTTGGGTCAGTTTCCCACTGCTCATTTGATTGCTTATAAGGCTAGTCACAAGCTACATATTCAATTAGCAGCTAAATTATCTGAGCTTAGTAATCAGTTGTAGGTAAGCAATAACAATAATTTTGCGCGCTATATATAATAAACTTCTATTGCCCACCAAAAGCAATTAGTAATCATCATAATGTCAACTGTAGAAAACTCTATTTTACAAACTGCCACTCAAGATATTAAGACAACTTTTAATATTCAAGAAATACATCAACTATTACCCCATCGCTATCCTTTCTCGCTGGTAGATCGCATTATTGACTATGTACCTGGAGAGAAAGCCATCGGCATAAAAAATGTGACCTTTAATGAGCCATTTTTCCCTGGGCATATTCCTGATTTTCCCTTAATGCCTGGAGTGTTAATGGTAGAAGCAATGGCACAGGTAGGAGGAATTATACTAGTGCAGTTACCAGGAATGGCTGGCAAGTTCTTCGCTTTTGCAGGAATAGATAAAATTCGTTTTCGTCGCCCCGTAGTTCCTGGCGATCGCCTGACTATGACTGTAGAGCTTTTAACCTTAAAACAAAACCGTATTGCCAAAATGCAGGGCAGAGCCGAAGTAGATGGAGAGCTTGCGGTTAAAGGAGAAATGATGTTTTCTTTGATTGATAAGTAAAATTAGTGTTGCTGATTTAAGTAATGATGTACAATGTGTTTCTATTCGTAGTAATTAGTGATTAGTCCCTGCGGGGGTATCCCTTGGCTGGTTATTAGCAGATAGGTAAGTAAAATAGTGCTTTGGCATTACATATTCAGCAACGCCGTAAAATTAGTCCCTAGGTCACAGAATCCTCGCCGTAATAACGATGAGAAAGGACTTGTCCGCATCTGTTGCCTGAGCGTTGGTCAAAACCAAGAAAAATATTTATAATTACCATCAAACGAATAACCAGAGGTTATTTTAGTTATGTTGTTGAACGTCTATTGCTTCTATATGGCAACTTAAATTTTGCCCAACCAAGACAAGCTATAGCCCCTGAGGGAATTGATTTTGAGAACCTTAATTCATCCGACTGCTGTTATTGATGACCATGCTCAGATACATCCAACGGTTCGTATTGAACCCTATGCGGTAATTGGTAGCCAAGTTACTATTGGTGCAAATACAGTGGTGGGTAGCCATGTCATCATTGATGGACTAACTACAATTGGTAAAGACAATCAAATTTTTCCTGGTGCAGCTATTGGCTTAGAACCTCAAGATCTAAAATACAAAGGCGCAAACAGTCAGGTAATAATTGGCGATCGCAATCGTATTCGTGAGTATGTGACCATTAACCGCGCTACGGAATCAGGAGAAGCCACGGTGATCGGCGATGATAACCTGCTGATGGCATATAGTCATGTGGGTCATAACTGCGTCATTGGCAATGAAGTAATTATTGCCAATAGTGTAGCGATCGCAGGTCATGTTCACATCGAATCAATGGCAATCATTAGCGGTGTTTTAGGTATTCATCAGTTCGTTCATATCGGCACTA
This sequence comes from Chroococcales cyanobacterium, assembly GCA_038259125.1. GTDB lineage: Bacteria > Cyanobacteriota > Cyanobacteriia > Cyanobacteriales > Xenococcaceae > Waterburya. The sequence goes on from JBBSPC010000071.1 coordinate 11,815, forward strand.
TGGCAATGGTGGGAGGAATGAGCCGTATTAGTCGCGATGTTCCTCCCTATATGATGGTTGAGGGCAATCCTGCTAGAGTGCGATCGCTTAACCTAACAGGATTAAAAAGACGTGGCTTTGACCAGAACGAAGTTCGCGAACTAAAAAAAGCCTTTCGCATCTTGTATCTTCAGCAGATTTCTCTAACAGAGGCGATCGCGCAACTAGATCGGCTATCAGACAATAAACATATTCGACATCTACAAAATTTCGTACAGCAATCAAGCTCCTCTGGTAGACGAGGATTGATTATGAGCAAAAAATAGTTCTAGGTTTTTTAAGCAAATTTTCCTCATCCTTTATTCCTCATCCTTCATCCTTTTGTCGGCAGGGATGACCAAACCAGCTAGAGTCTTTCTTGCCATCATATTTTTCTTGCAGCACCTTAGCTACATCATCCATAGTACCATCAGCAGCAACCCAACCGCCGTCAATATCAGGAAAATCTATTTGGCAATTGGCACATTTTTTGTTGTCATAAAAGCGAATTGGACACCAAAATGACTCGACGTTACGCAGCATTTCTGTACCTAAAGACCACACTCCAGTCATCCAATCGCAATATAAACACCAAATCAAATCGTAGCCAATTAAGCCCTCAAACTTGTGTCGAGAGACATTAACCCACTCTTTAGCTTCATATTTTGGCAAGCCAATCAGCTTGGTTAAAGGAGGATAAACAATTAATTCTGCAAAACGAACAATCCAAAATACGGGGATTGCTAAAGCAGTAATCCAAACCGCGAGATGATTGCGCCATCTGCCCACAATGCTACTCAAAGTACGAAAAATCTGACCTTTTTGCTTTACATCTCGATGAGCAAATTCGTGAGCCACAATCCAAGCCCATAAAACACTCAATTCAGCTATAAAAGCAACTCCTGCACCAGTCAAACCTGATACTAAAGAGCCAATAGCTATTGGCAGCAGCATAAAATACGCCAAGATTAAATCAATCCCTGGAGCATGACAGCAAAAATCAGCAATATCTTTACCTAATTTACCTAGACGGGAAAGACTATGCAAAGCAGTTATACCAGTGATTAAAGCGAGGCATAAATAAGCATATAGTCGGATATTTGCTTCCAATTTTCTAAATCCTCATACGTTATGGATTGATTAGCAAAAAAGTTTTTGACTAATCATATTTATGTTATCGAAAATGATAAAAGCGCGTTTGCAAAGCTTAAACCAAATCAAGTTGAATTGCTCTAACTGTCCTAACTGTTGGTCTAAGATTGACGTTATTTAGCTGGTTCAAAGTCTGATTTAGTTGCCCCACAAACCGGGCATACCCAATCTTCTGGTATATCCTCAAAAGCTGTCCCAGGCTCAATACCACCATCTGGATCGCCTACTTCTGGATCGTATTCATAATTACAAACCGAGCAAATATATTTCATAAACTTTAATAATATAAATATATAAGTAGCTTACCTACTCTTTTCCTGAGAATTAGAACAACTAGATTTTATTTTAATTCATGTCAAACTTACCAACCATAAACACGGATACAATTTGGGCAATCCTTCAAGACAAAATAAGCGATGAGGTGGTCAATCAGCTAGTTTGGAGTTGCTTGGGCTACATTTATGATGAAACAAAACAAGCTTGGGATATTAGTAAAGTTGTAGATGATTGGGGCGAAAAATATCCCGAACCACCAGATTTTATTGCTAATCGACCACCAACCGTAAAGCTAGCTCGTTCAATTCCCCAAGAAAATAAGCAGCTACTCAAAGAAAAGTTAGGTTTTAAAGGTTATAAGCTGGGAGAATTCGGTCCTAGACAAACCCGTAGAGCAACCGCAGCTAATTGGCTATTAAGCTATCTAGAAACTCATTAATTCTTGTTCAAGTTATGTTGTAAATTAGCGATCTTGTTTAATTTATTTCTGTCTACTTAACTGATAACTTCCTTGTTGCGCATTTGTTTTCCTTCCTTTAAGGTATTAAAGGTTTTAAAACAATATTTTTAGATAGCAAGGTATTTTTGTATGTTTGACTGTATTATCGTGGGTGCTGGTCCTGCTGGAGCTAGTGCTGCTTATCATCTAGCTAAAAAAGGGCATTCAGTTTTAGTGCTAGAAAAGTTTTCTTTTCCCCGTACCAAGTCTTGCGGTGGTGGCGTGTCTCCTGCGATCGCTCAATGGTTTGATTTTGACTTTTCGACCGTAGTACAAAATCATGTTTCTCAGGTCAAATATACTTTTAAGATGAGCGACCCTGCTGAGGTTGAGCTAAAGAATGTTACTCCCATGTGGATGGTACAAAGGGATCAGTTTGATAACTTTTTGATGGAGCAAGCCATAGGTCAAGGAGTTGAGTTTAAAGCTGATACAGAAGTAACAGGAGTTAGTTTGCAGGGAGATACGTGGCAAGTTGAAACTAATAATGGTGTATTTAAAAGCAAATATTTAATCGCCGCCGATGGTGCTAATAGTACCGTGGCAAAACTACTTAGTTTTACTGATACTCAGAAGATAGCAGCAGCTAGTTTACAAGTTCCTGGGTCAGTTAGCGATCGCGGTAAAATGACGGCATTCTTTGATTTTGGCTCTCTAAAAAACGGCTTTATGTGGTGCTTCCCCAAAGCCGATGGTTATTCAATTAGTGCTGCCTATGTGCGTAATCCTCAAGGCAAGCCTGACGAACTAAAAAAACAGCTAACCAAATATGCTGAACTATTTGATTTGGATGCCAGTCAGGGAGAATACATGGAACATCCTCTCAATTTATGGCACAAAGATCGTACTTTACACAGCGATCGCGCTTTACTCGTTGGCGAAGCAGCAGGAATGGTCGATCCGCTCATAGGCGAAGGTATTCGTCCTGCAATGTTTACGGGAGTTAAAGCAGCAGCAGCAGTTAGTAATGCGCTAGAAGGTGATGCTAATGCTTTAGCCAACTATACAGAAACAATTAACCAGGAATGGGGAGCAAATTTTGCCAAAGCAGACTTCTTAGCTAGTTTGTTTTATAAAGCTCCTAAGATTGCCTATAAGCTAGGGGTCAAACGTCCTGCTGCTGGTCAACTTATGGGTAAAATTCTCTGTGGCGAATTAAGCTATTCTCAAATCGCGGATAAGGCGACCAAGAAATTAAAGTTTATTCCAGGGATAGGATAAGGGCGGAAGGATAAGGAAAAAACTAGCAAGTGCTATCTATAGTGCCAGATACTCTTTGAGTGAATTTCGCATGATGTCTACAGGAACTGGTTGCTGTAGCCAAATTTTGAGTGCAGCTACTCCCTGTTGCACCAGCATTTCCAATCCGTCTATGGTTGTTGCTCCTTGAGCTTGAGCTAGTTTGAGAAATTGAGTGGGATTAGGAGTATAGATTAAATCATAGGCGATCGCACTCCTTTTGAGCTTCTGCATTAAAGCCTCATCAATTGGCGAGGCATCTATATGAGGAGACATTCCCACAGGAGTTGTATTAATAAGTAGATCCGCAGCAGAAATTAAACTAGTAAGATTCTCCCAGTTATGAATTTTAAGTAGGGAAATAATATTGGGCGCGTGTGACCAACTTTGATAAAATCTCGCCAATTTATCGGGATTACGTCCAACAACATGAATCTTAGAACAGCCTAAATTAGCCAAGCCAGCAATTACCGCTCTAGCTGCACCACCGTTACCTAAAATCACGGGAGTCATCTGCTGCCAATTTTGCGACATATTTTTTAAAGGAGCAACAAAACCCTCTACATCTGTATTTGTGCCTTTCCAACCAGAAGCAATACGCCAAACCGTATTGACTGCACCAATATTAATTGCATCATCTGTAATTTCGGCAAGTAAAGGTATGATTGTTTGTTTATGGGGAATGGTGATGCTAAATCCCTTTAGGTTAACGGCTGCAAATCCAGCGATCGCCTTTTCTAGATCTGCCTGTTTTACAGGAAAAGGTACATAAATATAATCTAAGCCCAAATGCGCGATCGCTGCATTGTGCATCACTGGAGATAAAGAATGTTCTACCGGATTTCCTATTATTCCTAGTAGCTTTGTGTGTCCTGTAATTAGCTGCATTGCACTTTAATTTATATCAACGATAAATAAATAGTTTTTCTTTACTAAATATTATCTATTACTAAGTAAAAATTTTCAAAATTTTTACTTTAAATTGATTTCAAAATTTATTTATTATTTAGTTTATAAAATTTAATATGGTGAATAATTTATTTAATTCAAATTATTATATTGATTTGTATAACTCGTCAAACTATTTATATTTAGCAATATTATACATATTTATACTTATTAATATTAGTTTAGTTTAATTGAAATTGTGTGTAAATACTTAAAAAATATAGACCTTTACTTTATCAATGTAATTTCTTACTAGTCTTTTATAAGATAGCGTATACACCTAAGTAATAACTAGATTAGTTTATACTATATTCAATATTTTCGGTTACGGTTTTATACTTATTCTTTCACAGTTCTTAAATAATAAGAGTCTAAAGCCTTTTTTTTTGACTGCAAAATTACATAAATCATTCAATAAGCTTTATCTAAAAAACATATAAAGAATAGAAGAATTACCAGTTTCAATCCTGATACATACTCAATAATATTAAATAGATTACGTTTGCGTGGAGTATTTAAAATAATAAATCTTATGGCAATAGATCTAGCAGGTAGTTCTTTTAGTATTACTCAACAGAAAATAAGGAGAGGACAAGATATAAATCTTGATTTTACTGTTGTTAATAATGGCGATGAAGATATTCAACCATTTGATTTTGATATTGTTATTTCTCAAGATGAGAACATCGATGAAAATGATCTAAAAATCGGTAACTATGAAATAAGAAATGTACTAGAAGCTGGCAAAGACTCAGGTCTTAAAAGCTTTCGCTACAAAACTCCTAGTGCTACAAGTCCATTTTGGCTACAAGAAGATAGTACCTATACTGTAGGTCTACGTCTCGATCCTAAAAATAAGTTTTCTGAGTCTGATGAAAGCAATAATAGTAATCAAGGCATAGGAGTCGATCTAGATACAGTTGAAGCTGTAACTTTTGGTGATTCCGATCTAGTGGGGTTGCAAACTACGCTTAGCAAGCCAGAGGTTGCTACTGGAAGTTATATAGATCTGAGTTTTGCTGTGGCAAATGTCAGTGATAAGATCGCTAATCCATTTTCAGTTGATATTTATCTTTCCAAAGATGCAAAGGTTTCCGAAGATGATGCCAAACTAGGTACTTACGATATTAGAGACATTGTTGAGGCTAACAGCAATACAGGAGTTAAAACATACAGTTACCAAGTTCCTTCAAAAAATCATTCTTTTTGGAAAAGCGGCGATGGAAAATATAATGTTCTTTTAGATGTTGACTCCAAAGATGAAGTAAGCGAAACCAATGAAGTTAACAACAGCGGACAAAATGCAGGATTAGACTATACAACCATAGATGTTAAAAACACTGGAGTTGTGGTTACTCCACCAGATTTGGTTATAACTAGTTTTGAAGTACTAGACAAGGTAGCTGCTGGAGAAACCGTGACAGTAGAATACAAAGTCACTAACCAAGGGGATTCTACTGCTGATGATTTTGCTACAGGGTTCTATTTATTTACAGAAGATTATTTAGGGAGTAACGATAGTCTAAGTCTTGAAGATGTACCTGAAGTATTGTTCCTTCAGGGCGATCGCGAATCGACCTTAATGAGTCTAGAAGCTGGTGACAGTGCCACTATGACCACTGAGCTTACTATACCCGAAGAATGGAAAGGCTTCACTGGTCCTGGAGATTATTATCTGGGTGCGGAGGCAGATGCTTATGATGATGTTGCTGAGAGTGATGAAACCAATAACAGTCTCACTGAAGAAATGGTTGATTATCAAAAAGTCGCCATTGATAACGCTCCTGAAGCTACTGCCGATCTGCTAACTGGAGCGACTTTTAAAGTTAGTCCTGATACTATCTCACCTGGAGCGACTTTTGAAGTTACCTATGAGATTGAAAACAAAGGAAATGCTTCTGCTGATGACTTTGCAGCAGGTTTCTATTTCTTCACTGGAGATTATCTAACTAATCACGATGAGTTGAGCATTGGAGACGTACCTGAAGTATTCTTCCTTCAGGGCGATAGTAAATCGACTTTAATCAGTCTTGAAGCTAATAAAAGCACTACCATGACTACTGAATTAACTTTGCCTTCAGATTGGGAAGGTTTTGCTGCGGGTAGCGGTGAATATTATGTTGGTGTGGCAGCAGATCCTTATGGAGACGTGGCTGAAAGCGATGAAATGAACAATAGTCTCAACGGCTTAGATATAGATTACGCGAAAGTTAATGTCGATGTAATCCTTTAGGAAACTAGATAAATCATAATCGTAAATTTAAAATACACAGACCTGAAAATATCCTCATTTTTTACTGGACTTAGGTAGACTTCCTAAGTCCTTTCTTTTGTTTTAAGAACTGTAGTCAAGAATAAAGATCTATATTAATTCTGTATCCTGCTTACCGCTGATTAATTTATGTCTCATCCTCTCTATGTAGCTTTTGTTTGGCACCAACATCAACCCCTGTACAAGTCTAGAGAAGCAGACTCAGATGCTTGGGGACAGTATCGTTTACCCTGGGTGCGTCTCCATGGCACTAAAGATTACTTAGATTTGGTTTTGATGTTGGAACGATATCCGAAACTGCACCAGACAGTAAATCTTGTACCATCACTGATTTTGCAGCTAGAAGACTATGCCGAAGGCGAAGCGATCGATCCTTATTTGGCATTGGCATTAACCCCAGAAGCAAATCTCAAACCAAAAGAAAAGCAATACATTATCAAGCATTTCTTTGATGGTTACTATCACACTTTAGTTGAACCCCATCCTCGCTATGCTCAACTCTATCACCAAAAGCAGGATAAAGGTTTTGACTGGTGTTTAGCCAATTGGACAAATCAAGACTACAGTGATTTGTTGGCTTGGCATAATTTGGCTTGGATCGATCCTTTGTTTTGGGACGATGGGGAGATTGCAGCGTGGCTAAAACAGGGTAAAGATTTTACTTTAAGCGATCGCCAGAGAATTTATTCTAAGCAACAGGAAATTATTAAGCAGATCATTCCTCAGCATAAGAAAATGCAGGATGCAGGGCAGCTAGAAATTATGACTACCCCCTATACCCATCCAATTTTACCGTTACTGGCTGATACAAATGCTGGGCGGGTGGCTGTACCAAATATGAGCTTGCCCCAAAATCGTTTCCAGTGGTCTGAGGATATTCCCCGCCACTTGAGTATTGCTTGGGAAATGTATCTAGATCGTTTTGAACAAGAACCTGCTGGATTGTGGCCCTCTGAACAGTCCGTCAGCCCGACAATTTTGCCCTATATTACCCAGCAAGGCTTTAAATGGATTTGTTCAGATGAAGCGGTTTTGGGCTGGAGTATTAAGCACTTTTTCCATCGTGACGAAGCGGGAAATGTTTATCAACCAGAATTACTCTATCGTCCTTATAAATTAGAAACCGAACACGGCGACTTAGCTATTGTCTTTCGCGATCACCGTTTGTCAGATTTAATTGGCTTTACCTATAGCGGCATGAGTCCTCGTAATGCTGCTGCGGATTTGATCGGGCATTTAGAAGCGATCGCCCGTTCCCTTAAATCTCACCAGGATAATCCTGATACTGCCCTACAGCATCCTTGGCTAGTGACTATTGCCTTAGATGGAGAAAACTGCTGGGAATACTATCCCCGTGACGGGATGCCTTTTCTAGATGCTTTATACTCTAGATTAAGCCGTGACGAAAATATCAGGCTGGTAACGGTTAAAGAGTTTATCGAACAGTTTCCCCCCACAGAAACAATTCCCGCTCAACAGTTACATAGTGGCTCTTGGGTAGATGGTAGCTTTACCACCTGGATTGGCGATCCTGTCAAAAATCGTGCCTGGGATTTATTAACTCAAGCCAGAGAAACATTAGCCAGACATCCAGAAGCCACCGAAGAAGCTAATCCCGAAGTTTGGGAAGCTTTATATGCAGCCGAAGGTTCAGACTGGTTTTGGTGGTTTGGCGAAGGACATTCTTCCAATCAGGATGCGATGTTCGATCAGCTATTCCGCGAACATATCTGCGCTATTTATCACGCACTAAATGAGCCGATTCCTGAAAACATTTATCAGGCAGTGGATAAACATGAAGTAAAAGGCGATCGCCCTCCCCAAAGCTTTATTCATCCGATTATTAACGGTATTGGCGACGAACAAGATTGGGATCGTGCAGGTAGAATCGAAGTGGGTGGCGCAAGAGGCACAATGCACCGCAGCAGTGTAGTACAGAGATTATATTATGGTTTAGACCATCGTAATTTTTATCTACGAATGGACTTCAAAACAGGAGTTGAGCCAGGCAAAGATATTCCTGGGGAATTACATTTACTCTGGTATTACCCTAACGTCATTAATCATAATAGTCCTGCACCTATATCTGGTCTTCCCAATGAAGCTCCAGCTAACTATTCTTTCCACCATCATCTGGGTATTAACCTGATCACTGATTCGGTTTGGTTAGAAGAGGCTCATGGCGAATTGCAGTGGCAAATGCGCGCCTGTCGTGCCGAAGCTGCTTTCGATCAATGTCTAGAAATTGCCGTTCCCTGGGCAGATTTGCATATTGAACCTGATTATCCTCTAGAAATCTTAGCTATTTTTTGCGATCGCGGCGAATTTCGTAGCTATGTTCCTGAAGATAAGTTTATTAGACTGCAAGCACCGTAAGAAAAGGATGAGGATAGTAGTTTCTAGAAACTTTGTTAATTTTGTAGTCTTTGTTACCATTAGGCGGAAAAATTAGAATGTAGGCTATTTAATCTGAAATAATGCCAGAAAGAAAAAGGATTGGTATTTTGACTAGTGGTGGCGACTGTGCAGGACTAAATGCGGTAATTAGAGCAGTTACTCATTGTGCAGTTGATGTTTATGGTTGGGAAGTATTGGGGATTTGTAAAGCGACTCACGGCTTGATGAGTCGTCCCCCCGAAGCGATGCCTCTAGATGTAACTCAAGTAGATCGCTTGTTGACTATGGGCGGGACAATTTTGGGGACAACTAATAAAGGAGATCCCTTTGCTTTTCCTATGTCTGATGGTACTTTGTGCGATCGCTCTTCAGAAATAATTGCAGGGTATAAACAACTAGAATTGGATGCCCTGATTGGTATTGGCGGAGACGGTAGTTTAGCTATTTTACGCAAGTTGGCACAGCAAGGAGGAATAAATTTAGTCGGCATTCCTAAAACTATTGACAACGATGTGGGTATTACAGAGCGATCGATAGGTTTTGATACAGCTGTTAATATTGCTACTGAAGCCCTAGATCGTTTACACTTTACCGCTGCTAGTCATAGCCGAGTCTTGATCCTAGAAGTAATGGGTAGAGATGCAGGGCATATTGCCCTTAATGCGGGAATTGCTGGCGGAGCAAATATAATTATGATTCCTGAAATTGCCTACAAAATCCAAAATATTTGTCAGCATATAAAAAAAAGGCAAGCTAGAGGACAGGATTATTCTATTGCCGTAGTTTCCGAAGCCGTTTGTACTGAAGCAGGCGAGGTGCTAGAACAAGGGCATTTTGCTGATTGCCGTTTAGGAGGTATTGGTCAATATTTGGCTGAACAGATTACGCAAAAAAGCGGTGCAGAAACTAGAGTTACCGTCTTGGGACATACTCAACGTGGCGGTATTTCTTCGCCTCTAGATCGCATTCTAGCTTCGGCTTTTGGCGTAGCAGCCGTAGAGCTTATTGCTCAGAAAAAATACGATCGCATGGTGGCATGGCAAGATCGACAGGTTACTAGCGTTCCTATCGCTGAGGCTATTAAAAACTACCGCGCTGTAGATCCAGAAGATACTTTGATTAAAACCGCTAGAGGTTTGGGTATTTGCTTAGGAGACTAAGTAAGGGATGAAGGGTGACTATTGATTGTTAATCTTACGGATAAAATCTTGATGTTCTGCTGTGTTCAATCCTTGTTGCACGGTCTTGAGAACTTCAGCTAGATCATAATTTAATAAAGAATCTAGGGCTAGCCAGAAGCCTGGGAAAACCTCGCTTTTTATCATATTTTTCTCGTCTGGTTGTAGTTTGATGTATTCTCCATCTTGGAGGCGAAACCAATCAAAAATACGATCGCTTACTTGCCAGACCAGATATTCTTGCACTCCATTGCGACGATATACCTGTAGCTTTTCCTGTAGATCGTAAGATGCAGTACTAGCAGCGATTTCGACAATCAACTCTGGCGCACCCTGAATATAATCATCAACATCAATCTGTGATTGTCCTCTTTCAATTCGCAGCAAGGCATCGGGTTGAGGTTCGTTATCTGCATCTAATCTCACGGTAGTATTGTCGGCAAATTGCGTCCCTGGAGTAGCTGCATGATAAACAGCTAACCATCCCATAATGTATGCGTGAGGTTGTCCGTGAATAATCCTAACAGGAGATGCCATGTATACTCTTCCTTCAATTAGTTCGGCTTTTTGATCTTTGGACATTGCTTGATAGCGTCGCTCAAATTCAAGGCGGGAGAGGCGATCGCCATTTTCTAAAGGAAGTATTTTGGATTGATGAGTAACCATAGCTGGCTATAAAGGAGCATTCATTAAATTTATTATATTGATACTTGCTATTAATAGTGATGTATTTCGGATTGGCGATCGCTCTACTGTAGGTAAGAAGTATTGCTATATCGATAATTGTCTATTATTCATTGGTAATATTTTCTTTGAAGCTCAAATATTAAATTAAAACAATGGATATTAAAATTGAACATTTACTATCATCGATAGTCACTAGTTTTTCGATTTTGATTGTGACTATCGCTACTTTATCTTTATTCGTAACACCGGCTTGGAGTGCAGATTACAATAAACAGGTATTGACCAATACCGATTTTGCCCATCAAGATTTAACCGATGCCAGCTTCGATCATACTAATTTAAGAGATAGTGACTTTAGTTTCTCCAAGGCAACAGGAGTGCGTTTTTTTGGAGCTAATTTAGCTAACGCCAATTTGGAAGGTACGGATTTACGTTATGCCAGTTTAGAATCGACTCGTTTAACTCGTGCTAATTTAACCAACGCCAACTTGGAAGGGGCATATTTAACCAATGCCCTGTTTAAAGGAGCAACTATTACAGGGGCAGATTTTACCGATGCCTTACTTAGTCCCACTACCGAACGAGAACTATGTGAAGTAGCAAGTGGTACTAATCCAACTACAGGCAGGAACACCAAAGATACCTTGTACTGTCCCTGAATTAAGACTAACAGCTAATTTAAGTCAAAAATGTCACAATAGAGATAATTAATTTTGGTCATCACGATCAACAGTCCGATCTATAGAACAGCTTGTGAATCTAATCGCCCCTACGTCTGAGTTAAATTTGTCAGAATTATTCCCTTTTGAACTTGATGAATTTCAAGAAAAGGCGATCGCTGCATTGGCAGCAGGAAAATCCGTAGTCATATGCGCCCCCACAGGTTCAGGAAAAACTTTAATCGGTGAATATGCAATTTATCGCGCCTTACAACATGGTAAACGAGTATTTTATACTACTCCTCTTAAGGCTCTTTCTAACCAGAAATTTCGAGATTTTCAAGAACAGTTTGGCGCAGGAGATTCTAAGAGAATTGGTTTATTAACAGGGGATACCATTGTTAATCCTAATGCTGCTGTGGTGGTAATGACCACAGAAATTTTCCGCAATATGCTCTACGAGACACCGATAGGACAGTTGGGAACTTCTCTCAAGGATGTAGAAGCAGTAGTATTAGATGAATGTCACTACATTAGCAATCGTTATCGCGGTACGGTATGGGAAGAGTCAATTATTTATTGTCCACCACAAATACAGCTAGTGGCTCTCTCGGCTACTATTGGTAATCCTCAAGAGTTAACCGACTGGATTACCAAAGTTCGCAATTCTAATGCCGATAATCCAGAGAAATACGAGTGCGAGCTTATCAATTCAGATTTTCGTCCTGTACCTTTAAGATATTACTTTTGCGATCGCAGTGGAATGCACCGATTGCTGAATCAGAACGAAACTGAGATCAGCCCCAAACTCAAAGCTGCTGCACCTCGCCAAGGACAAAAACCCAAACGTCTCAAAATTAAAGACTGTCCGAAAATTTATCAGGTGGTGCAGCAGCTACAGAAGAAAGATATGCTGCCTGCGATCTATATCATCTTTAGTCGTCGGGGTTGTGACAAGTCTGTAGATACCCTTGATGGATTAGATTTGGTTACTTTTGAAGAAGGGCAG
>JBBSPC010000072.1:0-24065 GCA_038259125.1 Chroococcales cyanobacterium
AATGTAAAACAAGGTATTGGCACTAGTAAAAACAAATTAGATGATGCCAAAGATACTGTAGGAGATAAATCGGAAAGTTTTATAGATTCAGTTAAAGACTTCTTTGACTAAAAATAGCTAAATGACAATTTAATGGCTATCCTGTATAGCCATTAAATTGTTTGACTTCTGACTAAATATTTATTAAAAAGCATTAACCATGAGCGAACAACAAGAAAACAAAACTTTTAAAGAAGATGGTATTCGTCCGATTGATAAAGGTGAGATCGATATAGTGGATTCTTTTCAAGAAGATGGAGAACGACCAATTGCTAAAAGTCGTGATTTTTTAGTAAATAACTCTTCTGAATCAAATGAACCTCAGAATCAGCCAGAAGAGAAAAATAAAGTAAATAACGTATCAGAAATAGATAGTAAGCGTCCTGCAAATAATCGTGATGTAAAAGTTGTCGATAGTTTTGAGGCAGATGGAGAACGTCCCATTATGGCTAATAAATACGAAGTTGTCGATACTTTGGATATTGATGGGGAACGACCTATAACTAGAAACAATTGAAAAATAAATAGTTTTTAAAATATTGAAAGCTAGTTTATAAATGAATAATCAATCTGAAAATAGAAGATATTTGAGAATAAAAATAATACTTTAAATTATACAATTAAAATTTGAAGACTTTAACAGAGACAATTATTGATTATTGTTGTTATCATCCCTAGATTCACCAATGCCACAAATAAAAAACGGAGTACAGTATATAAGCATTTGCTCTAGTTAATCTAAAGTTAATCATTACTTCTTGTTGTGTTAACTTTGATGCTTTAATTCTTAAGTAAAGAGGAATCACAGAATGGCAAATCAAAAATGAGTCAGGAATCAGACAATAGTAAAAATAACTTTTTGTATCCCAAGGTAAATTATCGGGGTGAACTCACGCCTAGCATTGCCAACAATTTAGTATTTAACGCCAATTTGCAAGAATTCGCTCAAAAAGTGGTTTATATCTGCGGACTGGAAACCAACGGTAAAATATCTACCGATCAGGCTTATCAGCAAATTAAACAGCTATGGAAGCAGTTAAAAACTTCTAAAAAAGAACTTTTAGATCGTCAAGACGAAGAATCTACATAGTTACAGGAATTATTTAAATCCTGGTAAACTCCATGCTTCAGGCTTAAATTCTGTCAGGGAATTAAATACTTGATTTGCCTCTTGAAACAGCTTTTTATCAAATACTGAGTCAGGAATTACCACTACAGACATCCCCGCAGCGATCGCAGCTTCCATTCCCGCTCTTGAATCTTCAAACACTAAGCAGTTTTGGGGCGCAACATTTAATCTTTTGGCTGCCAACAGAAAAATATCTGGTGCGGGTTTTCCTTGGGCAATTTCTGCATCATCTCCCAGGGTAGTTATTTGAAAATGCTTTAACCACTGCTGATGCTTTACGGTTTTCATTTCAAAATGATGACGAGTAGAGCTAGAAGCGATCGCTTGCGGAATATTGTGATTAAATAAATGCTGAGTTAGTTTTTGTGTACCTGGTAAAGCCTGTGCTGTCTGATAAAGTGGATAGAGTAACTTATTGCGCTCAACTAAATACTCTTCGGGAGTAACAGGAAGCCCAAGAGTCTCGACTAATATTTTGGCAGAATCTAAAGTCGGTCTACCAGCGATCGCAATTTTAAGATCTTGATTAAAAGTTTTGCCGTAGCGTTGGGCAACTTGTTTATTTACTCGTTCGTGGAGAGATTCTGTGTCCAACAGTAATCCATCCATATCATAAATAATATGAGTAATCATAACTTTTTAAAAATAGAGGGTGAAAAATAGCTAACAGGTTTAATCTTGTCGGTGCAGTATAGCTGACTATTATTAATAGATAGATAAGAGTTTGGACAGCATATTAGATTTTACTTTCGCGCACCAGTACTAGTTCGGCTACTTATAGCGGACTAAATTAACACGGTAGCGTTGTTTTTTGGTGACTGAAACATCTCCTACCTTTAATCTTCCTTTACCCCTGACTGCAATCAAATCTCCTGCCTTAACGTTGTGACTAGCTTGAGTTATTTCTTTCCAATTAACTCTAACATCATTGCTAGAAATAGCACTTGCCATTTTACTACGGGATATTCCAAAACCAGCAGAGGCGATCGCATCTAAACGCATAGATGCTTCTACTGTGGTCATTTCTTTTTTCTTCGGTGGACGGATTTTTAATTCGCTAAATTCTATCTGCTGAGTTTTAACTGCCACAGAGCGCACTTGAGTCAAAGAAGCTGTTAAAAAATCAACCATTTCTGGGACAACAATAGCCTGTGCGCCTCTCTCTCCCAAAACTAAAATATCGCCTACTTTTTCTCTAACAATACCTGTACCTAATATTGAACCCAAAAAATCTCGATGGGTAGCAGGGTCAAATAGAAAATTACCCGCAATATCTAATGCTGCTAATTCAACCTGAGACTCATCTAAAGGAATATCTGGGCGAGATAAAGCAATACGCCTTCTTTCTGCCTGAGCATATCCTCCCCAGGGCAAAGCCTTAATTTCCGTAAGATTTTGCAAGATAGCTTCTACTTCGGCAACCACTGGCGGAGATAAAAAATCTGTTACAACTACTTCCCAGTTGTTTATTGCTTGGTCAGCTTTATCTATAACGCGAGTAATTTCCTCTTTATTTTCGACGCGCTTTAATAAGTCTTCTTTTGGCAGCATTTAGTTATGATTCTCTGATTTATATTATATTTTAGCGAGAATACTGGTGGCATTTTCACTTCTGTATGACTATAGCTGCCTTCCAAAACATCGACAGACAATTTTTCCTTTGATAGTTTGGCATTAGCAGCATGGGCAACATTATTGATAACGCGATCGCACTATTAGAAAAGCGATTGCGAAGCGTTGTCCGTTGGCATCGTTCGCAAGCTGATTAAACCTTTTGTTTGAAGGGATGAGGAAACAATAATTGACTATGGACTATGTGGGCAAGCGCAAAAAAGCGAGGTAGTTGCGTTTTTGTAATTTATTGAGCCTTTCATACTTTTGATAGATGGCAAAATATGTCTTTGTAGGGATGTTGTAGTCCCAAGAAATTTCTACAGTCCTAAATAATGGAATTTAAGACTTTTCTATGACTACTGCCAATAAAACAAGATTTTTAAATAAATATAGCGCGATGCCTAGTAGCTTGGCGATCGCCTTAAGCTTCTTATTAACGGGGTTTTATAGCGTCCAGGCAAATGCCCAGAACAATCCTAGCCAATATACAAAAGATTCATCTACACCCGTTGCTGACCCCATTTCTAGTGATGATTCTGGTTATCTTAATGATATAAAAGCTGGGGATAGTCCCTGGGGTTTTTCTGGCGTATCAGAATCTGAATCTCTAGACAACAATTTAAATCAATTAGGTCAGTTTAATATTTCTACGGAACAAAAGCAAAGAAATCTAAATATAGAGAGGACTTGGGACAAGTTTGGAAGTGGAGAGCAATACTCTGTGTCTATACCCATATATAAATTTTAAATAACGTACAAATGCTTCTTTTGTGGTCATTTCTTCCTTTGATAGTTTTACATTAGCAGCACAGGCAATGTTATAAAAAAGCGATCGCTTTTCTTTTGAGTCATACGTAAATATATTACCAGAACCTAATTGTCAGAGAATAGCTTTTTTTTTCATGTCAGACCAGTACTGAGCTTAAATTTCATTCTGTATTGTAAATGAGTTTTTTTGAGGCAAAAACAAAAACTCGGTTGATGTTAATTGATTATAGGTTTTGGGAATTATATAATTATTGTTGTAACTAGTCAGATATGAGTGAAGAACAAATACTCAATGCAATTACAAATTATTGCCAAGATGACAAGATTGTTTTTCAGATAATTATTCAAGACACCAAATTTTATATCTATATAAATCGAGAAGCTGAGGATGATATAGACTATGAAAAACTAAAAAACAATATACTTTTGGCAGTATCTAATTTAGATGATTTAAATATAAGAGAGGTTTATTTATATAGCCGTATATCAGGAAACATAGAACCAGATTGGCAAACAATTGTTGATTTAGAGCAAAGTAATACAGATCAAACTATTAATTTTAAACAAGATAAAAGGGAATTGGGAATTGAAACAATTGATGGTGAATCAGACTTAAAAGTATCAAATTTTACCGATCAAGCTAAAAATGAAGTAAAAAAGATCTCTGCCGTTGATTTACCTTCCGAGTCGCAAGTACTTAAAAATCACGAAATATCAAGTGATATTAAAGATGATTTAAAAGCGAAGAAAACTTTGGCGAATACGGAAATAGATTTAAAGTCATATTGTTTTATTCGCAACAAAACTCTTTTATCTAGTGAACTTCTTGCTCCTAAGTTCAATATTGCTCAATTAATTAAAACTTTTCATGAATTTGAAAGATCTGTTAAAGAAAAACAATTACCAATTTTAAATGATTATTTTCATAAATCTTGTAATTTTAGTACAGCTAATTTTAATCCAGAGGTAAAGTCATGGTGGGATAAAGTTCTTGATTTAAACTCAGAAGAACAACGAAAAACAGCAATTTGGTTAAGTCGATATTGTTTTAATTCAGAAGAAACCCTTTCAATCATAGAATCAGTTTTTATAGCTAAAGCTTCTATAGAAGAAGCAGAAAAAAATATTCATCTTTCAACAGAATACTCTCAGAAGATACTAGAGCAAGATGAGCGAGTGTCGCTTCATAGTAATAAGAGTAAACGCGACAAGACAACCAGAAATTTAAAAGTCAAGTCAAAAAAAGGTACTTCATCTGAAAAAAAATTGTTTGTGCCTATCATTTGGCTATTTATCACCTTGACTTTCGCAATTATCGATCTTCATAAGCCTCTAATTTCTTTTCCTGTTGCCTGTGAAAATATTGCAGCAGAAAATCAAGCTTACTGTTCTCTAGCTGCGAAAATTGTAGGAGAAGAATCGTTAAATGCTGTGATCAATAATCTACCTGAACCTTTGAAAGAAGAGGAAAATTTAGTACCAGAATCTATGATGGAAAAAGGTCTGTTAAATTGCGAGCTTTATGGCAATATTGCAGCGGGAGTTCCCTTCAATGAAGCAGCATCATCCAAAATAGCTCCATTATCTTCATCTACAAAAGAAATACTGCCAGATTTTTATGTCGCCGATGTAGAGCAAACCAATCTGAAAGCGGGAAATGCCACAGTAAGAACCGCCTGTTTCTTCTATAGAGTAAAAAAAACATCTAAACTAGATGACATCAAATTCTTAGCGATGGATCAAATAGACGTTGAATGGCCAACAGTAGCATATGAACCGACCGAAAAAATTAAATCCTTACATACATTAAATAAGACTGTCCGCACATACAGTTTTTTGAGCATTTTTGGTACAAATACATTTTTTACGGCGATCGCAATTTATCTTTTAGCTATATCTGGTATGGCAATTAAGGTAGATTCTCTTGATACTTTATATCAAACATCATTTATTCTAGGGATGACTAAATCTATTTTGAGTTTTCTGCCAGTAATAGGTTTTTTGGCTCTTGTTCCTGTGGAATGCGTCGCTTTAGGTATTACGAGCAGTTGTGTTAAAGGATTCACAATAGATTGGAATAGTGGCTACCCATTTGTAGCTGCCACGGCATTGCTTCTAATTGTATTAAGAACCTTATTTTCCTTTTTATTTATGGGCTTATTGTCTTTTGTCTTTGGATAGGATATATTGCGATCGCGAAGCGTTGTCCGTTAGCGTCGCTTTAATTTACGTTAGGTATTTTACTTATAAGGCTGACATTTACCACCTAAACCGTTGACGATCGCACAGGTATTATGAGACATCATTTCGATATAATTATTGCTACCTCCCAAACCATCGGCATACAGTTTTTCCTTTGATAGCTTGGCATTAGCAGCACGGGCAACATTATTAATAACGCGATCGTTAGCTGTTGATTCGGCAAAAATAGTTGGCACTCCTGTTTGTCTGATTTCTGTCGCTAATTCCCGCACTTGAGAAGCCGTGGGAGAAGTGTTTGTACTCAATCCTTGTAGACTTTGATAGTTTTTTAAGCGATATGCTTTGACATAGTAATTAAAAGAATCATGAGTCGTCACCAAAACTCTTTTATTTTCGGGAATAGTAGCAATTTGATCCTTAATCCAAGCGTCAAGCTGCCAAAGCTTCTGGGTTAAATCTACGCTATTTTTCAGGTATACATCTGCTGCTGCGGGATTTGCCTGCAAAAATAATGTCTCAAGTAGTTTCACCATTGCTACAGTGTTTTCTACGTTGTTCCATACGTGAGGATCTGGTTCTAAATCTGCTTTTTTATCGGTATTTGGCTTTTTTTCTGTCTCGTCGTGTTCATCATGTTTAGCTAGAATTGGCTTAGAAACTGCTTGTTCATATACTGCTATCTTAGGTGCAGGAGTTTTTGTGGCATTTAATAGCTTAATTACTTGAGGTTCTAGCTGATAGCCTCCATAAAGAATTATTTGTGCTTCTTCTATCGCCTTTCGTTGGGAAGGGGTAGGGCGAAAAGTATGAGGATCTTGATTTCCATCGATCAGGCAGGTTAAATCAACAGTATTTTGGGCAATGGTTTTAACCAGATCGCAAATAACATTATGGGACGCTACAACTTTGGGTTTCGTCTCAGCTTTTACCGCGTTGTTACTACATCCGACTAAACTGACTGCAATACTTAAAACAGCAAGATTAATTATATTTTTGACTTTAGTATTTTTAAACATAAGAGAAACTTAAGAATATTCTCAGTAATGTGAACAAGAATGATAATGATTCTAATTATTTTAATGTAGAATGATAATGAATCTCATTATTGATCATTAATGTTAGAAATTTGTAACCTAAGCGTAAATTATCGCCACACTTGGGCAATTGAAAACGTCTCCTTTCGGCTACAGCCAGGACAGTTAGCTGGCTTGTTGGGTCCAAATGGAGCAGGAAAAAGCAGTTTGATCAAAGCTATATTAGGTTTAGTCCCCATAGCTGAGGGAGTCGTCCAATGGAAAGGTAAGCCTGTCTGCCAACAATTACACAAGGTAGCTTATGTTCCTCAGCGATCGCAAATTGACTGGGACTATCCCGTAACCGTTGAGAAAGTGGTGATGATGGGTCGAATAGTTTCTACAGGCTGGTTTCGCAACCATAGTCGTCAGTCGAGATTAATAGTTAGAAATGCTCTAAAAAGAGTAGGAATGTGGCAGTATCGCCAGCATCAGATCAGGGAACTTTCAGGGGGACAACAGCAGCGAGTTTTTCTGGCTAGAGCGATCGCTCAATCAGCGGATTTATTCTTATTGGACGAACCATTTAACAATGTAGATCGACAGACAGAAGCGATTATTTTTGAGATCTTTGCCGAACTAAAAGCTCAACAAAAGGCAATTTTAGTTATCAGTCACGACTTAAGTGAAACTCTAAACAATTATGACCAGTTATTATTATTAAATAAAACCTTAGTAGCATCTGGTTCACAAGCTGACGTATTGACCAATGAAAATATCAATCAGGCATACGACAGATATTTTAAGCCTAGCTATCAATCACTAACAATTAACCAGCAGCCTGCAAATGTTAACTTGGTTAGTTGAACCCCTAGAATTTGAATTTATGCGTCAGGCGATCGCCATTGGCATATCCTTGGGTATCTTAGGTGCAGTGGTGGGTAGCTATTTAATTTTGCAGCAAATGGGCATGATGAGTGGGGTGATTTCTCATGCTGTGCTACCAGGAATTTCTATTGCTTTTTTCTTAGAAATAAATTTAGCAATTGGCGCATTTGTGGCAGGAATATTAAGTGCTTTAGTGGTCATGGGTATCCAAAAGCGATCGCGGATCAAAGTTGATGCAGCCATGGCGTTAACCCTAACCAGTTTTTTAGCACTGGGAGTAATTTTAATTACTTCCTTAAAAACAAATCAGGTCAACCTAGACGAGATTTTATTTGGGGATATTTTAGGAGTAACCAGCAACGATGTCTGGCGCACGGTAATCATTACAGCCATTATTTTGTTATTAACTAAGCTATTTTACAAAGAATTAGAATTTTACACCTTCGATCCTCTAGGGGCAAAAGCCTGTGGCTTACCAGTTAATCTGCTTTATTTTGGCTTAATTTGCGCTATCACTCTCACAATTGTTGCCAGTATGCAAACTGTAGGGGTATTGCTGGTAATGTCTTTATTAGTTGGTCCTGCAATTACCTCCTATTTACTGGTTAAAGAACTATGGCAAATGATGTTCCTCGGAGCATCGATCGGCGTAGCTTCTAGCATTACGGGAATGTATTGTAGTTATTATTTCGATTTACCTTCTGGTGCGGCGATCGTCATGGTAATATTTGCTTTTTTCTTATTAGCATTTGTTTTTAGCCCCAGCCAGGGAATCTTGACCGAACCCAAATTAAAAAACAAAATTCAAAGTTGGTTTAAAGGCTTTTTTAACAGATAACCTTTTAGAGATCCATTAAATTAATGGTTACCAATCACCAAGACTAAGTTTGCCAAATTTACTCAGATCGCTTTAAGATAATTTCAGCTTAAACGAAACTTAATTTACCATGTCCGATCTACAAGAGAAACTAAGCCAGGACGTTGCAGAGATCACCTGGAAGGATTTGCAGCCTCACGCTAAGAGAGATGCCATAATTGTGATCCAAGACAAGTTGGATCTACCTGAAGTAGCAGCAGCGATCGCCCAAGATAATACCGCTTCAGTTCAAAATTGGATCGCTAATCAATTAATTGCCAAGCCTACTGTCGAACAGTTAACAGAGTGGAACAGTCATTTGGAAAAGGAATTTGCAGCTTTAATTGTACAACCTTTTGTGGTCATCAAAGAAGTAAACAATTAGTTAGTTTCTGAGGATAGCAGTTAAAGTAGTTTTATTTATGAGTTACTTACCCCTGTTTTGTCAGTTTCGGAGAATTAAAGTTATTAACAGTATTTCTGTTAATAATCGTTGGTGCTTGATTAGCAGAAAAACTAATAGATTGTAAAGATAAGAAATATAAGACTAAAAATAATTCTCTATAGATTGGAATAGTTAGAGAAAATGACATTATTATAACTATGCAAGCTTTCTATGAAATTGACTGTGATTTCAATTATTCGTGGTTGACTCAATTTGTAATAATTGGTGGCGACTTGAGCGAACTGAGATTAAATTGGATGGAGCTTTATTTGTATAGATAGCTATTAAAAAAGATGGAAATTTTATTCAACGATCAACTCCTACAGACAATTATTGAAATTCATCATAACTATTTATTACCTGTATCGAGTCTTTTAGCTCAACATATTGAAGATCCAGATATCTTAGGTCAAATCCAAGATGCTTGGTTTGACTTTATTGATTCAGGGCAAGTCTGGGCATTATTAATTGGTATGTTTTTTGGCTATGTTTTTAAAGGTTTTACTGGCTAAATTACCAATTTTTTTTTATTAGCAATAGGCTTAATTAGGAAAATCTCGACTAAGCCTATTGTTGTCTTTTTCTTGATTAAAAATCTGCGCTTAAAGGAGTTCTAGGGAAAGGAATAACGTCACGAATGTTAGTCATCCCAGTCATAAATTGAACTAATCTTTCAAAGCCCAAACCAAAACCAGCATGAGGTACAGTGCCATAACGACGTAGGTCTAAGTACCACCATATATCATCAGCTTCGATATTCATTTCTTGGATGCGTCTTTCTAAGACATCGAGCCTTTCTTCTCGTTGCGAACCACCAATGATTTCGCCGATTCCTGGGGCTAATACATCCATTGCCGAGACGGTTTTCTCTCCCTCATCTAAACGCATATAAAAGGCTTTAATATCTTTGGGATAATGGGTAACAATAACGGGTTTTTTAAATAAATCTTCGGCTAAATAGCGTTCGTGTTCTGACTGTAGATCGATACCCCACTCCACCCGAAACTCAAATTTTTTCTGCGCTTTTTCAAGTAAAGCAACGGCTTCAGTATAAGTTACTCGCTCAAACTGATTGCTGATAATATTATCCGCAGTCGCCAAAATAGATTTATCAACCCATTTATTAAAAAATTCCATGTCGTCAGGGCAATGCTCTAACACATACTTAAAAATATGCTTGAGAAATTCTTCTGCGAGGTTTTGATCTCCTTCTAAATCACAAAAAGCCATTTCAGGTTCAACCATCCAAAACTCTGATAAATGGCGAGAAGTATTAGAATTTTCGGCGCGAAAAGTAGGACCAAAAGTATAAACGTTTTGAAACGCCATTGCCATAACTTCCGCCTGTAGCTGTCCGCTAACCGTTAGATAAGCGGGTTTACCGAAAAAGTCTTGGCTATAATCTACTTCTCCCTGGTCATTCTTTGGCAGGTTATTCAGATCTAGATTCGTGACGGTAAATAATTCCCCTGCACCCTCGCAGTCACTAGCGGTAATAATGGGGCTATGTATCCACAAAAAGCCTTTCTCTTGAAAAAACTGATGAATTGCCGTGGCACAGGCATTACGTACCCGAAAAACTGCTCCTAAAGTATTAGTGCGCGATCGCAAATGACTAATTGTGCGTAAAAATTCAAAGGAGTGGCGTTTTTTTTGTAAAGGATAAGTTTGAGGGTCAGCAGTACCATATACGGTTACGGAGTCGGCTTTCATCTCAATGTTCTGTCCTTTGCCTGGAGACTCTACTAGGCTGCCTTTGATTTCTACCGATGCACCAGTAGCAAGCTGTCTTAAAATACTTTCATAATCTGCTAAGTCGCGATCTAAAACCGCCTGTAAACCACTTAAAGACGAACCATCATTAACTTCTACAAAAGTAAACCCTTTTAATTCTCTTTTAGTACGTACCCAGCCTTGAATGGTTACAGATTCATCTGGCTTACCATTTTTAAGAATGTCTGCAACTCGTCTATTAACCATATCGCCTCTAATTCATCCTTGATAACTGAACCATTTTATCGAAAAAAAGAAGTTTCCCAGGGAAATTCCCTATTCCTTAATTCTCTATAAAAATGAATAACTTCGTTTAGCCTTTGGTGCAAATCTAGCTACTATAGGGCTTTACTTTTACCACTACTTGAGACGTAGCTAAAAACTAATAGCTTTTTTGATTATTTCTGGAGTTACCCGATCGCTTATAGTTGCTTTACCAATGGCTGTAGGTAAGATAAAACGTACTTTCCCAGCTTTTACTTTTTTGTCGCTTTGGATGGTTTCTAAAATAGCCTCTGTGGTTAAATTTGAAGGAATGTCAGTGGGTAAACCAGCCTTAGCAATTAGAGCATCTTGGCGTTGAGCTTCTGCCTGTGTCCACATACTCATCTCTAGGGCAATTTTTCCTGCTGCAACCATGCCAATAGCTACCGCTTCCCCGTGAACGAACTGTTTATAGTTAGTCAAGCTTTCTACCCCATGACCAATGGTATGTCCATAATTAAGAATTGCTCTCAAACCTGCTTCTTTTTCATCTTGGCTAACCACATCTGCCTTTGCCTGACAAGAGCGAGTAATCATAGTTTCTAGTAGCTCGTTGCTTATGTATTCTAGGCTGTCTAGACGTTTGGTATGTTCTAATTTGGTAAATAGATCCTTGTCCCAAATAACGCCGTATTTGATTACCTCTGCCATTCCCGCCCGAAATTCTCTAGGAGGAAGAGTTTTTAAAAGAGTTGGATCGATCGCCACCAATTTTGGCTGATAAAAAGCACCGATCAGATTTTTTCCCTGGGGATGGTTAACTCCTGTTTTGCCCCCCACAGACGCATCCACAATTGCCAAAAGAGAAGTGGGGACTTGGACAAAATTTACTCCCCGTAACCAAGTTGCAGCAGCAAACCCTGTCATATCTCCCACAACTCCTCCTCCTAAGGCAACAAAAGTAGATGAGCGTTCTATGTGATTAGCAAGGGCAGTATCGTATACTTGCTGTATGGACTGAAGATGTTTGTGTTCTTCTCCTGGGGATATTAAATGAGTACAGGTTTCAAAACCAGCACTCTCTAGGGATTTAAGACAGGTATCTCCGTAGTAACTAAATATTTCTGGATTAGAAACCACTAAAACTTTTTTGCCGATCTTTAATTGCTTCATTTTGCTGCCCAATTGTCCTAGACTGTTAGGAGCGATCGCTATTTCGTAAGAGTCTTGAGGCAAATTTACATTTATATTGGGCATAGTAGTTTGAGATTAATTGAGATTATAAATAATTATCTCGCGCACCAGACGCACCAGGCGCAAAGAGATTAAGAAATGTCCTAATTGAGGATTTGATCGCTACAAATAAAGTTAGTTTTTTAGTGTAATTTTTTTTACTCAGGGTAATTAAAATCTGACAGTGAACGATAAATTCAATGTAATCACATCCCCACTCAGTAAAATTATTCAGCGTTTTGCCTTTAGTGGTTGGACAATTCTGGTAATGGCGATCGCTTTAATCATCGCTACGCCAATATTTTTTATTTTTAGCAGTGTTTTTAGTAAATCTGGGGCGATTTGGCAACATCTAGCCACTACGGTTTTAAAAGACTATATTGTAAACTCTTTATTGCTGATGCTCATAGTTGGCATTGGCGTTTGTCTAATCGGCGTAGGTACTGCCTGGTTAGTAACAATATGTCGTTTTTGGGGGAGTACCTGGTTTGAATGGCTGCTATTGCTGCCTTTGGCTGCTCCTGCTTATCTTTTGGCTTATGCCTACACAAGTATGCTGGATTACTTTGGTCCAGTACAGTCGGGGCTACGCAGTTTATTTGGCTGGATAAGTGTTCAAGACTATTGGTTTCCTGAAATTCGTTCTTTATGGGGTGCAGGAATAATGCTGTTGTTGGTGCTGTATCCCTATGTTTATCTGTTGGCACGAGTAGCATTTCTCGAACAGTCGGTATGTACCATTGAAGCCAGTCGCTCTTTGGGATCTAATCCCTGGCAAAGTTTTTTCACCGTGGCTTTACCCTTAGCCAGACCAGCAATTATGGCAGGCTTGGCTTTGGCTTTGATGGAAACTCTCAATGATTTAGGGACGGTAGAGTATTTTGGGGTCAATACCTTTACGACAGGAATTTATCGCACCTGGTTAGGGATGGGAGAAAGAACTGCTGCTGCACAGTTGGCAGCTTTTTTGATGATCTTTATTTTAGTCTTAATTGTCTTAGAAAGGCGATCGCGTAGTGCGGCACAATATTATGAAAGTTCCAATTCGCTAAAACGAATAACTCCCTATCAACTGGGCTTTGGGCGGAGCGCGTTAGCAATAATCGCCTGTTTATTGCCAGTAACTTTGGGTTTTATCATTCCTGCTGTTTATTTGTCACAGCTAACTTTAAATAATTTAGAATCAGCATTTGACGATGGTTTTTGGGATTTGGCACAGCATAGTTTTACTTTAGCAATGATAACGGCGATCGCAGCTATGATTATCTCTCTATTTATGGCTTATGGCAAAAGGCTAAAACCCAACTGGTCAATGAAAACAGCCGTACGCATTTCGGCAATGGGTTATGCTATTCCTGGCTCAGTAATTGCTGTGGGGATATTAATTCCTGTGGCAGGCTTGGACAATATCATTGATAGCTGGATGCGCGCTACGTTTGATGTTTCCACTGGCTTACTACTTTCTGGCACAATTTTTTCTTTAGTTTTTGCCTATTTAGTCCGCTTTTTGGCGGTAAGTTTTGGTTCGGTAGAATCTAGCCTCAACAAAATTTCTCCTAGCTTAGATGATGCTTCTCGCAGTCTGGGATATGGCTCAACCAGTACCCTCTGGAAAATTCATACTCCTCTCATGTCTGGAGGATTATTGACCGCAGCAATGTTAGTTTTTGTTGATGTGATGAAAGAACTGCCTGCAACTTTAGTAATTCGTCCATTTAACTTCGATACATTGGGGATTAGAGTCTATCAATATGCTTCGGATGAAAGACTGGCTGAAGCTGCTGCACCAGCTTTAGCAATCATTTTAGTCGGTATAATTCCCGTAATTTTCTTAAGCTGGCGTATTACCCACTCGCGCTAACTTTAAAGCTCACAAAATCCCTAGTTTTCAGTCATTCCTGAATTAAATTCATTAAAGGAACGGCGTTTTAAAACTTCAGATTCTGAGCGGGGTAATAAATCAAAAACCTCCCTTAACGCATCGTCTATTTCTTCGTAGGGAACTTGTCCTTTACCGTCATAAACCACCTTACCCTGCTGATTCAAGATAACGGTTTCAGGCACTATGCCATTGTAGTAATAAGCTGGATCTTTAGGGGTATACTGCTGCTGATCGATAAAAGAATCAACGGTCACAGGAATAATACTTGCTGCTCGTCCATAAAACTCTTGGAGGCGAACTACCAAACCAGAAAACTGCTTACAGTCACTACTATCATCGACATAGAAGACTAAAATAGCTGGCTTTCCCCGTTCTAAAGAGGTTGGTAAATCCATACGAGGCGGAACTAAAGAACCATTGCCACCAAACAAAAGAAAAATATTGCCTTCATAGCGATCATCGTTAATACTAGCTAGAGCGGGAGAGATCCAGCAAAGAGAAAAGCTAATTATTAACAGGCACAGAGTTGCAATCCTCGTAACAAACTGTCTTAGTTGAACTTGATTTTTATGGTTGGAAAGTAGAGATTTTAATAATCGTAGCAAAATCATTCTGGAGATAAATTTGTTTTTAAAAAGCTTGACTAAAACATAGAGTAAAATCTATGTTCTCAGACAAACAAGATCTGGCACAATCTCAAGTTTATCTCTCTTTGGGCAGCCATTGAATAACAAGATTTTAATAATGCGTAGCGAAGCCATGCCGTAGGCTTATCGCCAAGAGTGAAAAAGATGAACAGACCAAGCCTTTAGTTAGAAGCTAAAAAATATCAGATAAATCTACATTTAATCCTGGTAACATATCTTCACCAGATAAACTATTAGGATTGGTGAGTATCTCTTTATCTCTACCAGAACGATAAATTTCTACTTCTTTTTGATCGGGATTAATTAACCAACCTAGTTTGACACCGCAACCAACATATTCCATTATCTTCTGGCAAGTTTCCGAGAGGTTGTCAGTAGGAGACATCAATTCGATTACACCCTCGTCAGTCGCTTCAATGGGGGGAACCCCGCGCCAGTTCCTTTAAGTCGGCATAAGCAAACTGTCGAACCCTTTAGGGGGTCGCTCGTCTTTTTTGTTTTCCTTCTCTGCATTTTCGTTAGTCTAAACTACAGAACTAACATCAGGCGATCGCGTAGCACCATTTGCCAATTTAAACCCCGTAGAGGAATCAAATACCTCTCCCAACTTGTATTGTCGATTCCATGATTGAACCTGATAGATTAAATCGGCATTTCTTTTGCCACTCTGACTTCCCGTTGGCGACATGATAATTAGTTTTCCGTTAGCATCGGTTTCAAATCTAAGATCGGGATTTTCTCGACATAACTGCTCTAAGGCGCGTAGCGAAGCCATGCCGTAGGCTTATCGCTAATCGAATCAGTAAAGGCTTTTATGTTAATGGTGTGAGTCATTTTTCTAACCTTAAAATCAGAGGATTTTAGTCGAAAGCATTATTCAAATATTATAATTAGCAGCCAAAAAAATATGAACAACAAATCTACATAAACAGCTAGGAAATAGCGGCTTGATAACTTTGTTGTTCACGATCATTCTTCAAATTGACCACTAGCTATGGTTCTAAGTACTTATCAATTAATATTGAACCTATCTTAGTTAGCTGTAGTCAATCCGAATTTATTTCACTGCGGTTTAGCATCAGTGTTTTCATTTCCTTGGTTAACTTCCACTACTTCTAGGGTTTGAACATCAAGGGAACTATTTTTATTGATCTTGTTTATTTGTTCTCGCAATTCACCCATCCTTTTAACTTGACGAATAGGTAAATTAGCAGTCAAAGAAGTCATCCGTTGGTCGTTAGAAAGAGAAAATTTCATTTCCTCGCGATCTACTTCGACATAGCGAGCAACTACGTCTAGAATTTCTTCCCGCATTGCCGTTAGCATCTCTGGATTGATGCTGGCTCGGTCATGGGCAATAATTAGCTTTAAACGGCTCTTAGCGTGAGATCGACTATTAGTGTTACTATTCCAGGGAAAAAGCATTTCCACAAATCCGTGAATCATGTTTAAGATTGTTTGCATGGGGTCAAAAACGAACACAATTAATGGTGTTGTCTGTAAACTTTATTGTGCTGATTAGCCACCAAACATTCGACGTAGACGAGACAAGAGATTGCCTTGATTTGCCATCAAATCAATGAACGGTACTTTTTCTCCTTCTAAACGTCGAGCGATATTAGTATATGCTGTCCCTGGGACAGATTCATAGTCTGCTAATACGAGAGGTTCTCCTCGATTGGTAGCTTCAATCACTTTTTCATCATCAGGAACAACACCAATCAATGGTACTCCCAACAATTCCAAAACGTCTTCAACGCTCATCATTTTGTTTTCCTCAACCATATGAGGCTTAACTCGATTGACGATTAGGTTAATTTTATTTACTCCTTCTGCTTCTAAGAGTCCAATCACGCGATCGGCATCTCGTACCGCAGCAACTTCGGGAGTTGTGACAATTAAAGCTTCTTGGGCTGCGGCAATAGCATTCCTAAAACCTAATTCAATACCCGCAGGGCAATCAATCAAAATATAATCATAGCCTTTGGCTAAAGCCGTAGCTATTTTTTGCATCTGTTCTGGTTTTACCGATTCCTTATTGCGATTTTGCGCAGCAGGAAGCAGCACCAAACCTTTGAGACGTTTATCTTTGACTAATGCCTGTGCCAGACGACATTCGCCAGCCAGCACATCGATCGCCGTATAAACTACTCTTTCTTCTAATCCTAATAGTAGGTCTAAGTTTCTCAATCCAAAGTCAGCATCAATGAGAGCTACAGAACGATTTTGTTTAGCTATTGCGGCTCCCAAATTTGATGTGGTAGTGGTTTTACCCACTCCTCCTTTGCCAGAAGTAACAACAATTATTCGACTCATATTGCTTACTTACGATTTATGTAGCTGTAATTATTTTGCTTGATGCTTATCAACCCATGCCTTTTTTGACGGGGAGAAAACATAATTTTTGGCAAACTCTGAGTTTTGAGCCAAACGAATTCCCTCTGTAGTCATAAAAGCCAACTCTGGCGATAAACTTTTTGGTCTTATCTTGGGCGCTCTTGCCACGGCATTGGCAATACGCAGTTGCGTAAATTCCATTTGTAGTGCAGCAATGCGACACTGATGGTTTCCCTGCGCTCCCGCATGGGCAATACCCTTTAAACGTCCCCAGACTAAAATATCCCCCGCGGCGATCGCTTTTCCGCCTGGATTTAGGTCTCCACAAATCACGATTGTTCCTGGATGGCGTATTTCCATCCCAGAGCGTACCGTATTTTGTAAGTATAATGGCTCTGCCAAACTAAGAGAAGATTCCTCACTGATGACAGTCAAATTATCTTTTAAAGATTCAGCAATAGTTTTCTGCTCAACAGAATAGCCACTAGTAGCTGCTGCTACCGCCGTTTGCCGACGACTAGTGCTAATGGTTGTCAGAGATAGCTGAACCTCATTTAGAGTTTCGGCAATAGTTTGCAGTTGCCGAGAATCGAGTAAGCGATCTTTAGCAACCAAACATACTTTTGTCCCTACTTGCCAAGACTGCTCTTTGGTTTGTAACAGATGTTTTAATTCTTGCCAAGTTTCTGACCAAGGTAAATCAGAATTAATCTCTGCCTGAGTCGGTAATACTAACGAAAGTCGATCGCCATCATTTTTCAGGCAGATCTGGGAATAGCGATTAATTAGGGGAGACGAATCAAGCTGATCGTCAACTTTGTCTAGGGAGATAGTACGCTCAACAGTCATGCAACCATCCTGATCATCCGTATATCTACGTATATCTACTTTTTAGGTAGTTTTCACGCTTCACATATTAACGTAAGTTCCTCCTAATCGAAAATTAGAAAATTCTTAAGCGATGCCACCGCAGCGGACAAACTATCTTCATTACCAACGTTTCCAGGGAATAAAACGACTGGTAAATTAGGAAACTGAGGATGCTCTGCTTCAGTTCTAATTACGGAACATCCTGGTAATATTTGTCCTAAAAGTCTGGCAGCGGTTAAATTTAGACCGACGCTAAGAACATCGTTTGAGGTAATTCCGCCTTTACTAATCAAAAAACTAATTTCCTGGGGCAGACCCTGGACGATCTCCATCAGCAGTGCCGAAACTTCCGTACCAAACTGAAGCCGCTGTTGAGTATCAGCAAAACTTAACTCTTGTCGGCTGGTATAAACTACAGGGGTTTTGTTCTGAGTAAATGCTTGTTTAACTTTATCTAAGGTCTGTTGCAAAATGATGTTTTTTTCTTGGGGGCGATCGCGTAAACGCACTACATCAACTTCAATGCCGACTACATCATCTTCCTTTAATAGCTGATTTAGCTGTTGAGTGGTTTTCTGCACATGAGAACCAACCAAAACCACCCCAGGTTTATCTGTAGGCTTGTAATCACCCATGTTTTCAGCAGCGGTTGGCTGATCTCCTAACTGAGCTAGAGAGGTCAAGAGGCTCGCAGCAGAGCGAAACAGAAAGCGTTTTCCCTTAGCAGTGGCCTTTAAAATTGCTTTGGCAAATAGATCGAAATCTGCTTGAGTTTCGCCATCTACAACAACACATTGATTATCATTAAGTTCTAATAAGCGTCGCTCAATTCGATCCCCGCGAATATCTTCTAAAGAAAATTTAACTACTTCTGTAGCAGGAATTTTGTCCGCAGTTTTTTGCGCAACATAATCGGGTAAATAGCTATGACTATAGCCAAACACAGAGTCACGGGCAAATTCTGTCTCCGCTACAGGAGTTTTTATCCCATCGATCAAAAGATAGTGAGTGCTGCCTGTAGTGATTCTGCCTCCTTCAAAAAAAGCAGGAGTCAGAAAATGAGCATCAAACCCCCCTAATTCTTGAGCAATAATATCAGTTTCTACGGGGTAATGTCCTCGGAGGGTGGAATCAGAACGACTTACAACCAAAAAGTCTTTAATTTCTGCTTGAGCGATCGCAGTTTTGAGATTTTGACAAATTTGTTGCGTGGTTGCTGCTGCCTGGTCAGGACTCATCGCCCTAGTATTGCTTAAAATAAATATAATTGGTACATCATCCTGTAAACCAAGTTTTAGGGTAGCTACATCCCAATCCATAAGTAACAAACAGCTATGTACCGTCTGTGAACCAGTAGGATCGTCGTCGAGAACAATAATCTTCGGCTGTGCTGGATTCATAGTTGCTAACAAAATTGACAGTTGTTTGTATTTTATTTAACTAAATTCTAAATTTTTTATGCCGTTTATCAAAACTACGTTAAAATTTTGGCAAAAAGCCACAGATTACCCTGCCGTTTTGAGGCGGGGTAATCTGTGGCCGTTGGTTAAGTATCAGTCTTGAGGTTATTTAGACTGTTGCCATTATTTAAGATGATCGATCTCAGCCATAGTTAATCTATATTTTTTCACTTATCAAGTCATTTACCAGGACGTTAAAGCCGTTCAGAGGAAATTATTATCGTGCGTATACCCCTAGACTATTATCAAATTTTAAGCGTTCCTGTTAAAGCTACTTCAAGCCAGCTTGAGCAAGCATATAGCGATCGCCTTTTGCAGCAGCCTCGCCGAGAATATAACGAGCAGGCAATTCAGGCTCGTCAAGAATTAATTAAGCACGCCTATCAGGTTCTATCCGATCCCAAACAAAGGACTAACTATGATGCTCAATTCTTTGTCAATATGCAGCCGGTTGAGTTTTCCATCCCTGAGGCAATAGTATCAGAAGAAAAGGAGGAGTCAACCGAATCAGCTACAGAATCTTTGATTCAAGAAGATCTTTGGCTAGATGTTCCTGTGGTAAATCCCACCATAGAAGTTGCTCCTTCACAACTGATTGGCGCACTGCTAATTTTGCACGAACTAGGGGAATACGAATTAGCTCTACAACTAGGAGTAGATTATTTCAACAGTCAAGATTTTGATAAACTATCGTCTGAGCGAGAAGTGGAAGTACGAACCGATGCTCAAGAAAATATTATCCTTTCCTTGACTCTAGCTTACTTAGAATTGGGACGAGAACAGTGGCATCGGCGAGAATATGAAAATGCTGCCGTTTCTGGTCAAATGGGAGTCGATTTACTTAATCGAGAAAACTTATTTCCTCAGATTAAAGCAGAATTAGAGCTAGATTTATATAAGCTTCGTCCTTATCGAGTTCTCGAACTGATCTCGCAAAATAAAGCAAATTCACCCGCAAGAATAAAAGGATTTGAATTGCTCAGAGAAATGCTGTTGCAACGCCAAGGAATCGAGGGGAAAGGACAAGATCGTTCTGGTTTGAACTTCGATCAGTTTTTGTGCTTTATACAGCAGTTAAGAACCTACTTAACCTCCATTGAACAACAGCAGTTATTCGATCACGAGGCTCAAAGCGATTCGGCGATCGCTAATTATTTAGCCGTTTATGCTCTTTTGGCCAGAGGATTTTGCTTTAAACAGCCCGAATTAGTCTTACGCGCCCAAAGAAAGCTCGATTATCTCAGCGAAAAGCAGGATGTGGCTTGGGAACAAGCTGTATCGGCTTTGCTGCTGGGACATACGGAAAAAGCGATTCATAAGCTCCAAAATAGTCCAGACAAAACAAAGCTAGAACAAGTTCAGAGACATTCTTTAGACACTACAGATCTATTGCCTGGAATCTGTTTTTATAGCGAACAGTGGTTGCAGGAAGATGTAATAGCCCAGTTTTCTGATTTAGCGAACATAAGCTTAACCATCAGAGAATATTTTGCAGATCTAGAGGTTCAGGCATATCTCGAAGAGCTTGCTCCGCCGGCATTGTTATCAAAGATGCCCAATGCTTCTTTTGATTCTCATCAACAAGATACCGCCAATAATCAAAAGAATAAGTCGGTCAATAATGAAGTGGGTTTTTTCTCTCGTTGGCGTAATCTATTTGCGTTTGAAAAGACATCAACCACTGCATCCAACAAGGTTTCTCAGCCTGAAAGAGAGTTGATTAGCGTAACAATAAGTAAAGCTCCAACTACTTCAGCCCCGCAAAACAATCATGCTGCTTCTAAAACTAGTAGTAAACCGATGTTTCGCCAAACAGTTCCCCAAAATTCTACAACTCAGGTTAATTATTCTGCCTCAGCAACAGCCAAATCACCTTCTTTACCTCTACAGCCTCAACAAAGGGCTGTTCCCCCAGAGGTAATCCAAAAAGCTCAGGGCAAAGCCAGGCAAAAGCGGATTGCTCGTAAGAAAAAATTAAATTCAGCTACGATTAGGAAAGGTCGGTTATTTGTCTTGGGTCTTATTTTGGGAACGGGAACATTAGCATTTGTAGCTATGAGGCTGTTCTTGAATCCTGCTAAGAATGTCAATCAGGCATCTTTGGCGATCGCTGTCTCCCAGCCTACGGTTGAGTTACCTGACGTTAAGCCTAAAGTTGCAGTCAAACCTAAAGTGAACTTTACCGAGCAATCCCAGCAGGTGATTCAAACCTGGCTAACTAGTAAGTCAGCAGCCTTTGGCAAAGAGCATAAAATTGACCAGCTAAATAGTATTTTGGCAGAGCCTTTACTAACAACCTGGCGAAAGCGCGCCCTAGATTACCAAAAGAGCAATTCCTATCGAGAATATGAACACAATATTACCGTGCGATCGGCACAAATTGATCCTAACAATCCCCAGAAAGCCACGGTAGATGCAGAGGTTAGAGAGATTGCTAAACACTATCAAGCTGGAAAATTAGATAACGCTCAATCCTATGATGACAATTTACTAGTGCGCTATCAGCTAATATTTCAAGGAGAAAACTGGCTCATTCAAAATGCGGAAGTGTTGAAAACCCTCTAATGAAGGGATGAGGGATGAAAGATGAGGGATAAGGATGATCGAAATACTTGAGATTAGTGATATATCGGCGTAATATTACTCCAAATTATAGAGTTCAGAATTGACTCGAAAACGATAAAATGGTTTCGTCACCATCAAACACTTAGTCAATATAAGGACAACACCTGATGCTTGCCTCACTAATTGCTGACTTTCGCATCATATTTGAACGCGACCCCGCAGCCCGCAATTGGCTTGAGGTTTTGGTATGTTATCCAGGCTTACAAGCTCTCTTTTTTCATCGCTTTGCTCATTGGTTATGTAAAATTGGTATTCCTTTCTTACCTCGATTTATTTCTCATCTTGCTCGCTTCTTAACGGGGATAGAAATTCATCCAGGAGCGCAAATTGGTAAAGGAGTTTTTATTGACCACGGCATGGGAGTTGTGATCGGCGAAACAGCTATTGTTGGTGATTACTCTTTGATTTATCAAGGGGTTACTTTAGGAGGAACAGGTAAAGAATTAGGCAAACGTCACCCCACTTTGGGAGAAAATGTAGTGGTTGGTACTGGCGCAAAAGTATTAGGTAACATTCAAGTTGGCAATAACGTCCGTATCGGCGCAGGTTCAGTAGTTCTACGAGATGTTCCCTCTAACTGCACAGTAGTTGGCATTCCAGGAAGAATAGTCTATCGCTCTGGAGTCAAGGTAGATCCCCTAGAGCATGGAAATTTACCCGATTCTGAAGCAGCGGTTATACGTACTTTAGTCGATCGCATTGAATCTTTAGAAGAACAAGTAAAGCAGCTAAGAAAGTCAGAATCTGAGAGTAAATCTTTGGTTGCAGCAGTCTTGTCTGAATCTAACGAATTGGAAAACTGTTTTCAAGTCAATAATAGTTGTTTATTGCGAGATAAGGAAATTAGAGAATTTTTAGGCGAAAGTAGCTTTGATGACACGCCCTAATATAAATCTAAATTCTTAGGACAAACAATCGTTTGCCTTAGACAAACTTTACTTTAACTATTTAAAAAATCTCGTATATAACTATTAACTAACCCTGGTTGTTCTTGTTGCACCCAATGACTACAGTTGGGAATATATTTAATCTGCCAATCTCTAACATAAGCTTGCGTGCCATAGGTTAATTCTTTCCCTAATGCAGTATCATTCTCGCCCCAAATAGTTAAAGTAGGAACATCTAAAACTCGCCATTGAGGGCGATCGCTTTTAAACAAAGATTGAAAAATACAGCGATAATAGTTGATCATGGCGGTGAGTGCGCCAGGTTTAGCAGCAGCGTCTTTATACGCCTGAAGATCGGCTGGACTAAAGACTGTTTTATCGATCGCCATCTTACTAAAGGCATCAGCGATCGCCTGATAGTCATTTAACTGTAGCATAAATTCTGGCAGCCAAGGTATTTGAAACCCAAAAATATACCAGCTTTTAAGTAGCTGTTGAGGAGTTTGCAAGCCTTCGGCAAATTTAGCGGGGTGAGGAATATTAAGGACAATTAGCTTTTCGATCATCTCAGGATAAGCGTAGGCAAAATTCCAGGCGATCGCGCCACCCCAATCATGGGCAACTAAGATACAATCTTCATAGCCCAAACCGCTGATAATGCCTTTAACATCTTCGATCAACTCCGACATTTTATATGCCTCTAATCGATCTGGTTTGTCGCTATCGTTATAACCCCGCAAGTCAACAGCAACGGTATGATAGTCCTGGGAAAATTCTGTAATTTGATGTCGCCACGAATACCAAAATTCAGGAAATCCATGGAGCATCAGCATCAGCTTTCCTTCTCCTTTACTGACATAGTGTAATTGGATGCCGTTAGTTTTGATGAAATGATGTTCCCCGTAGTTTGCAATAGACATACTTATTAAATTATGAAAGATTTATTTATGTAAGTCTTTTAATCCCTAACTCTTGCTTTGAACCTGAATTCGATATAAGCGATAAAATTGAAAATCAATCAGAGTAAGGATATTATCAATTTCTCCAAGTTGATTAATAATTAAATGGAGTTTAAACCCGAAGAACCACCCCATAGAACTTTTCCCCCAAGCAGCTAAATGACCAAATACTTGATTTCTTTTCGCTCGGTTAGGATGACAAATTGGCAGGCGAGTACTATCAATAAAATTTAG
>JBBSPC010000073.1:0-23943 GCA_038259125.1 Chroococcales cyanobacterium
CATCAAGGTCGCAAAAAATTTGTGTGATATCTAATCTTGATGCCATCATATAACTAGCTGAGATGCTTAGATTGTCGTTATTCTGAGTTTACATCTCAGCCTTTCTTTTTCCCTAGATTTTCGTCGAACTCACGTAGGAGAGGGGTTGATGGTTTATTATCCAATTTAAAAATACACAGTTTAAATTCACATCAGCTTACTAGTTTTAGTAATCAAGATTAAATTTCTTCAATCACTCCTTCAGATTGATTAGCGATCGCTTTTAAATCATCAATTATTTGTGGAGCGACATTTTGCCATAATCCTCGTTGATGTGCCTCCAAGAGTCTTTCGGACATATCCCGCAAAGCCCAAGGGTTTTTGGCTTGAATAAATTGCTGTACCTGTTCGTCAAAAATATATGCTTTGGCTACTCCCTCATACATATAGTCGGCAACGCAATTAGCCGTAGCATCGTAGGCAAAAAGATAATCTACCGTGGCTGCCATTTCAAACGCACCTTTATAACCATGACGCATTACACCTTTAATCCATTTAGGATTTATAACTCGCGATCGATATACCCTGGCTATTTCTTCGGTTAACTTTCTTACTCTAGGATTACTCGGCTGAGAATTATCGCCAAAATATACCTCTGGATTTTTTCCTGTCAGACTACGTACCGCAGCAGTCATTCCTCCCTGGAATTGATAGTAGTCATCAGAGTCAAGTAAGTCGTGTTCGCGATTATCTTGATTGTGCAGCACTATCTGTAGCTGTTTTAAGCGACGTTGAAAGGACTCAGGGGCAGCATAACCTTGACCACTGCCATCATAGGCATAAGAACTCCAGTTAAGATATGCCCTAGCTAAATCTTCATCACTTTGCCAATTTTGCGCCTCAATTAAACCCTGCATTCCTGCTCCATAAGCCCCAGGCTTGGAACCAAATACCCGATAGTTAGCACGTTGTTGTGCTGTCTCAGCATCTATTCCTTCCTGTTGTAATAGCTGTTGTTCTGTCTCAACTGCATTAGCTAAAGGATTAATCTCTGCTGTTTCTGGTAAACTAGCGACAGTTTGTGTTATTTTATTCAATAAGTTGATTATATTGGGGAAAGAGTCTCTAAAAAAGCCCGATACCCGTACCGTTACATCCACGCGGGGACGATTTAAGATAGAGGCTGGCAACACTTCAAAATCCACAACTCGACGAGAAATCCCGTTCCACACTGGTCTTACTCCCATCAATGCCATTACCTGAGCAATATCATCGCCTCCAGTCCGCATGGTTGAGGTTCCCCAGATAGAAATTGCTAAGGATTGAGGATATTCGCCGTTTTGTTGGGTATAGCGTTCAATTACTACCTCTGCTGCTTTACTGCCTACTTCCCAGGCGGTTTCCGTGGGAATCCCGCGAATATCTACCGAATAAAAGTTACGTCCTGTGGGTAAGACTTCTGGTCTACCTCTAGTGGGTGCGCCTGATGCACCACTGGGTATATATTTGCCATCTAAAGCTTTGAGTAAGTTGATGATTTCGCGATCGCTTTTAATTAGATTTGGTAGCAAGGTGTTCTCGATCCACTGGAGTTGTTGTTGGGTAATGGGTAATGGGTAATGGGTAATGGGTTTTTGAGCGATAACTTCTTCTATTAATTCAATGGCAATTGATTCAAGGATGGCGATCTCATCTCCTCTATTTCTGGCTTGTTTTAATTGTTGTACATAATTATTTTTCCACTCTGCCATAACCTGTAGGGGCTGTTCGCCCTTCGGGTTCAACAGTTTGCTCAACGGGGGGAACCCCCGCAACGCAACTGTCTCACGAACAGCCCCTACCTCGCGAAAGCGGTCAGACCCCGCGTCGTCCGAAGGCGCAAGGGAATGCTGACCAAGACACGCCCCTACGTTTGCGCCCAATAATGGATCGAAATCTAAACCAAAATCCTTGGCTAAAGCCTGAGTTAAACCCATGCGGTTATAACTAGGTGAACGAGCGATCGCAATTATCAGATCTCGTAGTTGTTCGTCTTGGGGACATTGACCGAAGATATGTAAGCCATCCCGTATTTGCGCTTCTTTTAGTTCACAGAGATAGCCATCAGCGACAGAAAGGAATTGCGCCAAAGTTTGGGTTTCATTAGGTTTGATGCCTAAATCTTGGTCTAAGTTTTCTTGCTGAACTAGTTTGGTAATGCGATCGCTAATAATGCTGAGGCGAGTCGGATCTAAGCTTTGTGCTTCGTAGTATTCATCGATCAAAGCCTCTAATTTTTCTAGCCCACCATATAGTTCAGCGCGGGTAAGAGGTGGGGTAAGATGATCGATAATTACGGCTTGCGATCGCCTTTTTGCCTGTGAACCTTCTCCTGGATCGTTAACAATAAAGGGATAGATATTGGGAATAGTTTGTAACGCAACTTCAGGATAGCAACTGGCAGATAATGCCAAGCTTTTTCCTGGTAACCATTCTAAGTTGCCATGTTTGCCGACATGAACTATCGCCTGTACCCCAAAGCAACTTCTCAGCCAATGGTAATAAGCTAAATACTCGTGGGTAGGTTCGAGATCTGGTGCATGGTAATTTAGACTGGGATCGCGATCGTATCCCCGTGATGGCTGGATACCAATAAATATATTACCCAACTGTATTCCAGGAATTTTAATGGGTACTTGATTGGACATCGTTAATTCCTGTAAGGGCAATTCCTGTAGGGGCGAACGGCCGTTCGCCCCTACATCTCCCCATCTGTCGGTTATGCCTTGCTGTACTGTTACAGGTAATGTATTCCAATACTGTTGATATTCTTCTATCGATAAACTTTGATATGTTGGGCGAGAGGCGCAACTTTCAGGATCGTTGGTAATACCTGTAGTCAGACGTTGAATTAATTCTTCTACCGTCTTGGGCATAGCTGTAACCGTATATCCCGATTGTTGTAAAGCTTCCAGGATTTTAATACAGCTTGCGGGAGTATCTAAACCCACCCCGTTAGCAATTCTGCCGTCTTTGTTAGGATAGTTAGCCAGAATTAAGGCTACTTTCCGGTCTTTAGGTGTTGTATTGGCAAGGTTAACCCAGTTAGCTGCTAAG
This sequence comes from Chroococcales cyanobacterium, assembly GCA_038259125.1. Lineage (GTDB taxonomy): Bacteria > Cyanobacteriota > Cyanobacteriia > Cyanobacteriales > Xenococcaceae > Waterburya. The sequence continues at coordinate 3,076 of JBBSPC010000073.1, forward strand.
TCGGCGATAAAATCCGTGCGATCGCTTTTTGGCTGATAAACAACCACGTTAGTTTCTAGCTTTTCATTCCAGGTTTGTACCGATTTAAAGGAAATAGCGCGGGTGATAATTCTACCGTCTACTTCTGGTAGTGCTACGTTCATGGCTACATCCCTGGGCATCAAGCCTTGTAAACTAGATTCCCATTGCTCAAGAGTACTGCTACTTAGTATCACCTGTAAAACAGGAACATTTAACTGTTGCCAAAACTGTAGTTGAGCAGACTCGCCCATCTTTGCCAAAGAAAAACTAGTAGTGTTCAATAATGCTTTAATCGGATTTTCTTGCAGCAAAGCTAACAATTGTTGCTGTAATTCTACATTTCTTAATGAAGAGATAAATATAGGTATGGGGTGTAAATTTTGAGATACTATAGATTGACATAAACAATCAATTGCCGTGGTGTTACCTGCTAAATAATGAGAACGATAAAAAAGAACTGCACAAGAGCGTAGCGAAGCCATGCCGTTTAGCTTATCGCTTTTAACATTTTTTAACTCAATATTTAAGTTTTCTAAACTATTTTTATCTATTTGGTTTTGCCATTGATAAATTCCTATTTCGGGAACAGACTTTGGTGCTGCTGGTATATACTTTGTTTGCAAACAAGTATCACTAATAAACCGCAAAGCATTGACAAAGTTTTCTTTTCCTCCTTCAATTAAATAACGCCACAATTGATTGACAACAGCCAAAGAAACTGTCGAATGACTAATTAAATCGAGATCGGGAGCGTTGTCTCCTGGTAACACAAATAAAGCAGCATTGCTTAACTCAACGGTTTCTTTAATTCTCTCTAATCCATAAGACCAGTAGGCACTTCCACCTAATAGACGTAAGATAACTACCTGCGCTTTTGACAATACTGTTTCTACATAAACGTCGATGCTTAATTGTTGTTGTAAATTCAACAAATTAACCACTCTGATATCAGGGAAATCATTGTCTAAAGAATCATGAGCAGCAGCAATAGTTTGAATATCGGTATCAGCATAAGTCAGAAAAACAATTGGCGCAGGAGATTGTTCAATAAAAATTACACCCTCCGTATTGGGATTCCAACCTCCAGGAAGTGCTGCTAATTTGTGCATAGTTAATATTGGTCTAATCTTGAGAAATAATTACGGTTTGGATTAAGAGGATAAAAATGAGTCAAGCTAGGTAAAAGAAAAAAAACATGGTGTTTGCTGAATTTAAATTGTGTTGAGTTCTTCTTCTTTGGTGTTCAAAAAAGTCGTTAGTTATCAAGTTTGGCTTCAGATCGCTAAACTATGGTTAGCAATGTCAACAGAAGACGAAAACTTGCTAATTACTGAGCATACACTATTAAAGCGAGCAAATAGCGAACAAAAAAATCAGCTAAATGAGCAAATAGAAACAGACAGTTTTTTGTTGTTAATTACATCGAAAGTTAATGCTTTTTTACGTAGGGAAGAAACAAGCGATCCCCAAAAATACCAAGTTACATTAGCTTTTGATCCCTCAATAATTACCCAAGAGCTAATCCAGCTTAGTTGCCAAGAAAAATGGGAAATTGCAGTTGTTGAATATTTAAAAACAAATTTTATTAATAAGTTAATCCATAATCACAATCATTTTGCGGAATTTATCGGCAAGGTAGTTCAATTACTCATAAATGAGGCAGAAAAATCGGAAATTCTACACAATTCACCCCAAACTCCAGCAATGGATATATTATTACACTATCAAGTCGAACAAGAGCGTATATTCGAGCAAATTAAAATCCAGATTAGCCAGAATCTAAATTTATCAGAAATTATTCAAACAGCTATTAATCGCAGCTGTGATTTTTTAGCATTAGATAGGCTTTTGATTTATCAATTGGATGTTCCTTTAGAGTCTAATATTGTCAGTTCAAAACCTGTTGAGCTTGTAGATACAGTTACCTATGAATGCAGAAAAAACCAGGATATTACTTCTACTCTGTATTTCCAGGATGAAGTTTGTTGGCGTAAGATTCCTCAGTCTATAGATAAATATCATCGAGGATTTAATTTAGTTATTGATGATGTCAAAATAGATTCTACCCTTAATCCTTGTCTTCAAGACTTAATGACCAAGCTAAAGGTAAGAGCTAAGGCTGTTACTCCCATTAGCGTAGAGAGCAAGCTATGGGGATTTGTTATTGCCCATCAATGTTCAGAGTCAAGACAATGGCATCAGCAAGATATTCAGTTTTTGCGTCAGATATCCGAGTATTTAGCGATCGCTATCCACCACCATCAATCATATCAGCAATTACAACAGCAGAAATTATTACTAGAAAAACAAGTTCAAAACCAAGCACAACAAATTAAAGACGCTCTCATTGCAGCAGAAGCTGCTAGTAAGTCTAAACATGAGTTTCTAGGTAGCATGAGCCATGAATTACGTACTCCTCTAACTTGCGTTATCGGCTTGTCTAGTACTCTGCTGCAATTATCATCTACCAAAGAAAGAAAAGTCTTATCTCCAGAGAAACAGCAGGAATATCTTTACCTCATTCAACAAAGTGGCAAGCACCTGTTGACCTTAATTAATAATATTTTAGAGTTTTCAGAAGTAGAATCAGGTAAACATCTGTTGAATATTCAACAGATCTCTTTAACTGGAGTAGCCAGAGAGTCGATACAGATGCTCCAGGAGATTGCCAGAGCAAAGCAAATTACTCTAATCCCTGAAATTAAACTTGAGTTAGACCAAGATTACTTTTTTGCTGATGAAATAAGATTAAAAGAAATTTTATTTAATCTCCTCAGCAATGGTATTAAGTTTACCCCAGCCAGAGGAGAAGTAATTCTAAGGCTTTGGCGAGAAAAACGTCAGGTAGTTTTGCAGGTAGAAGATACGGGGATTGGAATTACAGATCAAGAAATTCCTTTACTATTTGAAAAATTCAAGCAGTTAGAAGATTTTCGTCAGCGCACCCAAGGCGGTACTGGTTTAGGATTAGCTCTAACCAAGAAGTTAGTGGAACTGCACGGTGGAACTATCGAAGTTGAATCAGCTTCGGGAGAAGGTTCAATATTCACAGTTTACCTGCCAGAAAAGATTCCCTTCCAGCCGAATTTAAATGCTCAATTATCTGTTAATTATCAGACTAATTTGACTTCTCAAACAGTTATGCTAATTACTGAGGATGAGGAAAACGCTACTTTTATTTGCCAGCTACTCAACACTATTGAATGTCAGGTGGTTTGGCTGATGGATTCGGCTACGGCAATGAATCAAATTGAACTATTGCAGCCAAGAATTATTATTGTAGATCGTGATTGCTCGGAAATAGCTGTGAAAAATGTTGCTGAAACTATTGCCCAAAAAACATTTGCTCAAAATACTAATTTAGTTTTACTGGGGAATGAATTAAACAATACAGAATGGGAAAATTTCGCTAAATCAGGAGTTGATGACTATCTATTGAAATCAATGACACCAACTCAAGTAATTGCCAAAATAAGCGGGTTAATTAAGGGATGAATAATAAAGGATGAGGGATAAGGAGGTACACAAATTAATTTCTTATTCCCTAATTCCCCAATTCTCTACCAAATCATCTTCTAATTAATTTGACTCACCTACCTACTTACTTATTTATTCTGCTGTTGCTTCTTCAACTTCCTCATTAACTTGGTCTTCTTTTTTAGCTAAATCTATTTTTTCCTGTTCTCTTTTTTCTCTCTTTTTACGGCTAGCTTCTAAAACATCTTCTATTACCTTGAGTAGCTGTTCCATTTTTTCGAGGTTGCCACGATATAGCTCTAAATCTTTTTTCATCTTTTCGCTAGGCAAACCTAAATTTTCGGCAATAGTACCCACAAATTCATCGCGCTTTTCTTGATTTTGAGCTACTTTACTGTCGCATTCCTCCAAAAGAGTATAAACGCCGATCGCAAAAGGACGACTATATTTAAAGTTATCATTAGCGGCGATCGCTTTAATGGGTTCAACGATGTAACCTGCTTCCCCTTCCGCAATAGGATTGCTCAACCAAGCCGTTAGCTCATCAATAGATTTATCTTTGGCTAACGTTAATAAAATACCTGCTTGAGATTTAAAGTTTTGCGGATCGCCATCTGTACTTTTACAGATTGCATTAAAAATTTTCTCTTTGTCTGCTTCAGGCTGATAACCCTGCATCAAACGCTCAAAAGAAGTGACAATTCCCAAATAATAAACAGGATCGGGCTTAAAATCGGCATTTACTGATAAAAGATGCATTTCTACCAGTAACTCTTCTATCACTCGGCGATATACAGAGTTGATTGGTCGAGGATAAGCAGCATAAAAAGCCCTTTTACTATCGGAAACAGTTTTCATAATTAATATTAATTTTTTCTATCAAACAATTTATCTATTCTAAGAGTCCTGCACTATAGCTCTTTTTGGGAACTACTTACCAAAACCAAACTCTTAGTATATCTTTATATTATGCAATGGTTCTGCTCTACTATTTGAGATTTCTAATTGGAGACCGATGAATTAAGTGCGAAAATAGACCTATTAATATATTTATGGTTCAAAATTTATCTATGCAGTCACCAGCTATAGGGCAGCATAAGCAGCAGCTTACTTGTCCGAAACTACCTTTAGGAGTATATCGAGAAGTAGCTGCTCATTTACGACAGGTACAAGGAATTGATACCAGTCTAATTCTTCGCTCGATTGAACATGATGAATCTGAAAAGTTTGATTATTACCAAAGCCAAGTTGCAGCCCTAGAAATTAAATACACAGATAAAACAGACGAAACTGCTCAAGAACAAGTCGCGGCGATTCTAGACTATTATGCTCGACGTTACAACTGTTGGGTAGATTACACCGTATATAAATCCAAAAAGCTAATAGCGCGAAAAAGCGAAGCGAGGCGGTCTTGGGACGGCGGCTTTTGGGTATGAAGATTCACACCCAAAACGCGCCGATGCCAACGAACTGTCTCGCAAAACGCGCCTTGGCTTTCGCCCATGAGCCATCGCTTCAAGAAGCTAATAGCCAAAAGTTCAAAGCTAACATTTAGTAATAAGTTAAAATTCAGCACATTAATTAACATGACTCTGAGCCATTTTCTTTAGTTCCTCATTTGAGACACAGCGACGCTCAGAACAATAAGCCATGAGGCTTACACCATTAAGCATTTGAATCGTGCTAACTCTAACTCTAAAGTCATCAGTCAAAAACCAGCAGCGTTCTTGCCCCTGATTGTTGTCATAGTCAGTGTTGATGGTTAAAATACCATCTTCCCCAAACCAATAGCGACTAATCACTGGTAAGCCATCGACATAACCTTTGTCACGGATCAGTTTGCCACTGCGTCCTGTTCGATCATCAGGAACATCAATTAAAATAGCAGCATAATTAGGATTTGGTTCTTTTTCTTCTAGATTATCTTGCCAACTAAAGCTACCGCCACCCTTGGCGTTACTAGGATCTATCTTTTGCACATCGCAAACCTGCTTAACTTTTGGGTTATCAGGCTCAATAACCTTAATAATTAAGTTAGATTCTCCCGATTCATCCGCCACAATGTCAAAATGATGAACGCTTCTTTCTGTATACCATTTGCCTTCGCTCTTGCGAAAAAACTCCATCATGGTCATGGGTACAGTTAAACGCATAATAAATATTGCTCCTCAAAATTCTCTTCCTAAAATAAGTTTAATATTAGGACAGAATATTTAGCTCTCTCAGTTTGAGTAGTTTATAGCTACTTATTTTTACCGTTCCAGTTTAGGTGCCACAATATATAATATTCAAGCCGAGCAAACTTTCTTCCTAGCTGCAATGGCAATTAAAAGATCTTCCGACTCATCCAATTCAACCCCAAAACAGACATTTCAACCCCGCCAACGTCAATCTGAACCAGACTTGATGTTGGCACAGGCAAACGATGAGGAAACGGAAAATACTGAAGATAAAATTCGTCCTCAGCGATTATCGGACTATATAGGACAAAAGGATCTCAAGGGGATTCTTAATATTGCGATCGCAGCAGCCAAAGGCAGAAAAGATTCTTTAGATCATCTGCTGTTATATGGTCCTCCAGGGTTAGGTAAAACCACCATGTCTTTGATCTTAGCCACAGAAATGGGAGTCAACTGCAAAATAACCTCCGCACCTGCTTTAGAGCGTCCCAGAGATATTACAGGACTTCTGGTAAATCTTCAGCCAGGAGATATTTTGTTTATCGATGAAATTCATCGCCTAAATCGGATGACGGAGGAACTGCTCTATCCTGCCATGGAGGATTTTCGTCTGGATGTGACTATTGGTAAGGGGCAAACTGCCAAAACCCGCAGTATTACTCTGTCTCCTTTTACTCTTGTGGGTGCAACCACCAAAGCTGGTTCTCTTTCTTCACCGTTGCGAGATCGCTTTGGTATTATTCAAAGACTACGCTTTTATGAGCTAGATGAACTAACTTTGATTGTCAAACGTACCGCAGAAATTATTAGTACGCCGATAACCGAGTCTGGGGCGATCGAAATTGCTCGTCGTTCTCGCGGAACACCCCGTATTGCTAATCGTCTGCTAAGAAGGGTTAGAGACTATGTGGAGGTGCAAAAAGCCGAAACCATTACCGCAGAATTGGCAGCTACGGCTATGGATCTGTTTGATGTGGATCGAGAAGGTTTAGATTGGACAGATCGCTTGGTATTAAACACTATTATCAAACAGTTTAATGGTGGACCTGTCGGCTTAGAAGCGATCGCTGCTGCTACAGGAGAAGATCGCAAAACTATTGAAGAGGTTTATGAACCATACCTGTTGCAAAACGGTTATCTGAGTCGTACCCACCGAGGTAGAATGGTTACTGCTAAAGCCTACGAACATCTAGGATTTTCTAGCCATGATTCTGTTGACATTTTATCAAAGTGATCGAAGGTAAATAAAACAAAACCCTAGTTTATCTTCAGGCTTGATTTAAGTCTTGTTTAAATTTGAGATAAAATAGTAGGTATGAAAATCCAAGCTTTAAATATTCAGACTGGCGATCATATTATTGCCTACTTTAAAAACAAAATGCAGGTATGCACCGTAAAGCATATCTCTATTTCCGATCAAACTAACATCAAGCTATCAGTATTTCTGGGCGATCATTATCGCTATTCAAGCTCAGGTACGATTAATTTTGACTCAAAAGCTTTAGTCGATTTAGCTGATTAAATCTTATTTTTGTTAATTAATACCTTGGTTTTAAATACTCTTATTAAACAGTTTAATGCTGGTCTTGTTGATTAGAAAGCGATCTCCCCACGTCTACTAAGATATCATCCGCCTTTTAAATTAGGAAACTTGCACTAATTAGCAACTTAGGTAATTAATCTCAAGCTGATAGCTGATAGCTAATGACTACCAAAGATATATAAGAGAAAACAGAAATATCCAAAGTACATCAACAAAATGCCAGAACAAAGAAATTGCGGTTAGCCCATAATGACCATCTTGATAAATATTGGGAATAAAAGAGCGGAAAAGCATAATGCTCAGTAAAATAATGCCAGCAGTTACGTGCAATCCATGAAAGCCAGTTAGTAAATAGTATGCCGATCCCATTATTCCTGTTGCTGGTCCAAAATCATTACCAAGCCATTCAGAGATCTCTGCATAAAGAAAGAAAGCTCCCATAGCTGCCGTAGTCAACCACAGTAAGCGAAACTGCCATAGTTTACCTTTCTTAAGAGCGCGTTCGGCAAAGTAAATGACAATACTGCTAGAAAGTAGCACAATTGTTGAGATAATTGTCATCGTCGATATTTCTGGACCAGAAACACCAGTCGGTATCCAGGGATCAGCGGTTAAGCGCAAGCCAATATAGCTAACAATAAAACTGAGAAAGATAAAGCTTTCAGAAATTAAGAAAGATATGAAGCCAAAGAGAGTTTTTTCCTCTTTTCGATGATGATGTCCCCCGCCAGTCGGCAAAAACCGTCGCAGCCATGGGGGGAATTTCTGGCGCAACTTATGAAAAGGAAATGGACTCTCATCTGGAATAGGTTTTTGGTCTGGGATAGAATTTGTCATCGTTTATTAAAATTTTGAGCGTTGCTGAATGAGTAATGATGATGCTAAATAGTGGGTATTGGGTATTAAGTGTTAGATCGAGTTAGAAATCCCTCCCTACTCACTGCTTCCTACTCATTAGCTAGGCGTGGATCGGAATATTTGGCTTTGCCATAATCATAAGGTTGCGTGTCTACAACAGGAATCTCATCAAAGTTTTCTTCTGGAGGGGGAGAAGAAACCGTCCATTCCAGTCCTGTAGCTAGCCAGGGATTTTTAGTGGCTTTTGGTCCCTGTAGCCAAGAACTGACAATATTGGCAATAAAAGGCAGTATGGAAACTCCTAGTAAAAATGCTCCTAGGCTAGCTAAGATATTCCAACCTGCGTATTGTGGATCGTAGGAAGATATACGGCGTAGCATTCCCTGTAAGCCTAAAGGAAACATGGGAAAGAAAGTGAGGTTAGCACCAATAAAAGTCAGCCAAAAATGTACTTTACCCCAGCCTTCGGAATACATCCGTCCCGAAACTTTAGGAAACCAATAATAGATGGCAGCAAATAGTGCCATGGTGATGGTGTTATAGACGATGTAATGGAAGTGTCCGACTATAAAATAGGTGTTGTTGACGTGCAGGTCAAAAGGCATCGCACCGAGCATCACCCCAGTAATACCTGCAAATAAAAACATGACCACACCGCCGATGGCAAATAGCATGGGCGTTTCAAGGTGCAGCTTACCCTTCCAGATAGTCGCCGTCCAAGCAAAAACTTTGATTCCCGTAGGGATAGCTAGAAGCTCGGAAGTAATCATCATGGCTGTTCTGAGCCATTCAGGTGTACCGCTGGCAAACAGATGATGCGCCCAGACTAAACCACTCATGGGGACAAAACAAATCGTAGCGATCGCCACTGAGCGATAGCCAAATAAAGGGTTGCGACTAAAAGCGGGAATAACTTCGGAGAAAACGCCAAATGCTGGCAATGCCCAGACATAAACCGTGGGATGAGAGTAAAACCAAAATAGCTGCTGGTAAAGAACGGGATCGCCCTGGGCATCTGGCACAAAAAAGTTAGTGCCGAGAGTCAGATCGCCAAGCAACATAATTGCTACCCCCGTTAGAGAAGGCAGATAAATCAACTGCATCAACTGAGCAGCAAAAACCGTCCAGACAAAGATTGGCAGCCGAAAATAAGACATTCCCGACGCACGCAGCCAGACAATTGTTGCCACAAAGTTGACTGCTCCCATAATTGAGGAGACACCCAAAAGAAAAATACTGAGAACCCAAAACAGTTCGCCATTGAGCAAGTTCCCTGAGGGATTTTGAATACTTAGAGGGGGGTAAGACCACCAGCCAGCCTGTGCTGCCCCGCTGGGCAGGAAAAAACTAGAGACTAAAAGTATACCCGCAGGGGGAACTATCCAAAAAGCGATCGCATTTAGTTTGGGAAATGCCATATCTTTAGCTCCAATCATCAGTGGTACGAGATAATTGGATAAACCCACTATCGACGGTATAATCCACAAGAAAATCATCATCGTCCCGTGCATCGTAAACAAAGCATTATACAAAGGGCGATCGACCAGATCGGATGCTGGGGTAAGCAGTTCGGCTCGCACGATCATTGCCAACAAGCCAGAGATCAGAAAGAAAGTAAAGGAAGTTACTAAATATTGAACGCCAATAACTTTATGGTCGGTGCTAAAGCTAAAGTAACGTTTCCAGTTTTTTTCCGATTCGCTCAGTAATTCTTCAGATTCTGGAACGATAACGCCATGAGTCGGATTATTAGTCATAAGATTTGATATGAATTGATTTTGTCAAGCATGAATTAGCTTTTAGTTGCTAGGGGCGAAGGGTCGTTCGCCCTTACAGTTATGGGTTAATAAGCTATTTCAGCAGAATTGTTCTCCAAAGCAATCTGGCTGTTTTGAGCAGGAATAACTGTAGGATAATGGCTGTTAAAAGCTCTTTTTTGTGGTTGAGCGTGTTCTATGGCTGCTAAATTAAAATTAGAGCGATCGCTACCTGTTTGAGCCAGCCACTTTTGGTAATCTTCAACCGTATCCACATATACATCAGCTTCCATCAGGGCAAAATAAGTACCGCTCAATTGAGAATCGTGCAGCTTATATTGACCGACACGGCTAGGAATAAATTGAAAGGGAATATCTCGACTGGGGATAATATCCTGCTTGATCCGAAATTCAGGTACGTAAAAACCATGCAGCACATCCTCTGACTTCAAGATCAAACGAACCTGTTGGTTAACTGGCAGATGCAGTTCGTGAGTTACATCTTTATTAGGATAGTGAAAATCCCAAGCCCACTGTTTAGCAACTACTTCGATGGTTGTTGCTATCGCCCCATTAGTTTTTTTCTCTCGCTCGATTATTTCTTCGTCTGGATTCTTAGCTGCTAATAGCTTGGTTGGTCCCGCGATTTCCATACGGGTATAAATATTAAAGCTATAAATTACAATCCATGTCACCAGTGCTGCGGGAATTACGAACCAAGCAACTTCTAGTTTCCAGTTATGTCTGTAAGCGTGTCCTTCGCTGTAGTCACCAGACTCCGCCCGATAAAAAATCAGCGAATATACTATCGTGCCGATGACTCCGAAAAAAATCACCGATGCCATAGTTACTAAAAAGCTAAATAAATCGTCAATATGTTTAGCATCTGTAGATGCTTCAATAGGCATCCAGGAGTAAGATACTTGCCCCAACCAGTAGCTAATTACAATAATCACTACCATTCCCACAGCCATCAAAATATATTCAAAAATCTTGGGCATAGTTTTATAATTTTGTTTGCTAGATAGAACGATTAAAAATATTTATCTAAATCTCTTCCCCTAATACAACGTTGGGATTTAAGCCTTCTTTTAATAAATTACCAGCAGTATTATGGATTCCAAAATCACCGCCTAAATGCGCTCCTAAAGTTCCGTGAACATACAAAACGCCCAAAAGAAAAACGCCAATTAGTAGATAAGACCAGGCAACTTCTGATGATCGCTCCTTGCGCCAGCGATAACGCTGTAGTCCTCTCCAAACAGCCATCGCTGCGATCGCACCTAACAGCAAAACTCCGCCAAGTCCATGCAGAATCATGGTCGTACCCGCTCCTAATCCCCAAGCACTTTTAGCATCTATAGGCGGTTGAGCCAGCATAATTTCCATAAAACCTGCGGTAACGGTAAAAAAACTGATGGCAGCAGCAGCCAGCACATTATAAAAGCCTACAGTATAAAAGCCAGAACGAAAGGCGGGTAAATCTAAAAATTTAAGAATCGGCTTTTCCCAAGCAAAAAAAGTTCCCGCTAGATCGAAAATAATCCCGATAATAAACAAACCCAGAGTAAAATGAACCAAAACTGGGTGTATGGGCAGTTTATAGGGTAGCCCGTTGGCTCCTAGTTTAATTCCTAACTGTTGTAGCTGGTCGATCAGTTCTGAGTTCATAAAGTACCTCGATTCATGGCTTCAACTACAGGCTTGACGTGAAGCCCGTATTCCCAAACAAGCTGCGTTCCTAAAAATACTTGGAGACTTACCACACAAATTAAAAAGGTAGCAGCACCGAGATAAATAGAGGGAACTTTTAAAGGATTACGATTGCGAATGACAAATCGCCAACCAGTAAGAACAGCCAGAATTGTCGAAAGCGACCAACCGATTAAAGTATGTAAATTCAACACGGGTTGGGCTGCCGCGTAAGGAGTCGCCAAACCTGCTTCAAGCTGACCGAACAAAATTGCCACAAAAATAGCTGCTGTAGCGACAAATAGATTCCAGAAGCTTACTTCATGCAGATGCCGTTGATGAAAGAAATAGCCAACGACATCGCAGAAAAAAGCAAAAAACACCATGGCAATTACAAAATGAACCACAATTGGGTGCATGGGATCTGGATAAGGCAGATTTGAATCATTGAGGTTTAAAGTATTTTGTAGTTCTAAAGCGTTCATTGTTTTGCCTTGCTGCCTACACGCTAAATAAAAGTTATATGTATTCTATTATTTTGTTCGATAGCTGAGCTATTTAGAAAATAATATAGTGCGATCGAGCTACCGCATTTAGATGTTTTCAAATAATCGCTCCTTTAGAATCATAAATGTATCTTAGTGAATCTATTCTGCTCTTGTCTTCCACATACTTGCGGTAACTTGCCAATTCTTGCTCATTTGATACAGCAAGCTTTAATTATCAAAGACAGTTAATGTCGACATTCCCAACGCTAGCTGAGAATTGCAAAGTATAGTAATGGTCGAGAGTGTTAAGACGTAATTTCTAATGTAGGGGCAAATGCTGAAGCAGTGCGGTCTTGGCGGTTTCCGTCGAGACCGCACTGCTGAACCCCTTTAGGGGCATTCGCTATCAGAATACACCTTGTCCTCATAAAAGTGTCTGTAACTATAACCCCAAGTTGAATATTGGTTGAGCGATATGAGTTTCGATGACGATCAAACCAATTAAGCCTAAAATAGCGATCGCGCCACAAATTTCAGCGCAATATTGCCTACAGTGCAATCGTCGGTGTCTTGCAAGAATTAGTACAGCAACTGCTGGGTGAACTAGACGACCAAATACGACAATGGCAATCGCTCTTCTTGAAGATGCCAGCTTATGATTACTAGAGATTTAGGCTATATTGACTTTAATCAGTATCATACTAAATCCTGTTTATATAGGTGAGTTATTTATTTCCCAAAGGCGCATAGTTCTAAGGGCATAAATGTGAGGAAACCTCACCTTCGCATGGTCGCATCTAGTCGCAAATTCACATTGAGCGTATAATAAAAAATGTTTGCTTTAACCAAAAACACCTCTCGCCAAAGAGAAATTGCTGAAGTAGTCTTGCGTAACGGTTGGGATTATGCGCGGGGTTTATTAACTGGTAATAAGTCAGATGAACCTCGTCTACCTTCTCCAGAGGTTCTACGCAACATTCTGATTGAATTAGGACCTGTATACGTCAAGCTTGGTCAACTGCTTTCGACTCGCCCAGATCTTTTGCCTGGACGCTACGTTGACACTTTAACCGATCTGCAAACTAACGTTCCTCCTGTGCCTTGGGAGCAGGTAGAAGCTTTAATTAGAAGAGAATTATCTCAACCGTTAGAAACTATATTTAATGATATTGACCATAATGCGATCGCCGCAGGTTCAATTGGTCAGGTGTATCGTGCCGTATTAGTCGATGGTCGGCAGGTAGCTCTTAAGGTACAGCGTCCTGGCATTGAAGCAGTAGTTGCTAGAGATATTTCTCTAATCAAAAGCCTGGCAGAATTGGCTTCCTTAACGGAATTTGGCAAGAACTTTGATATTGTAGGTTTAGCAGAAGAATTTAGTAATGCTATAACGGCTGAATTAGACTTCACCACCGAGGCTAAATATACCGATCAGCTACGGCAAAATCTGACTGACAGCAAATGGTTTGATTCGAGCCAGCTAGTTATTCCCCAGGTATATGATGATTTGACCAGCACTAGATTATTGACTATCGAATGGTTAGATGGCGTGCCGATTTTAGAAGCTCGTTTACCTCAAGTAAAAGATGGTAAAGATGAAGCTAGCCAGCGCAGCGAAATAACCACTATTTTGTTTCGAGCTTTTTTTAAACAGGTATATGTAGACGGATTTTTTCATGCCGATCCTCACCCAGGCAATATATTTTATCTTCAGGATGGTCGCTTGGCGATTCTTGACTGTGGCATGGTTGGTCGCTTAGATCCGCGAACCCAGCAGATTTTGACAGAAATGTTGTTGGCAATTGTCGATCTCGATGGTCGTCGCTGTAGTCAATTAACACTAGAACTAGCCGAAGGTGGTCAGCAGGTAAATTTAAATAATTTAACTAACGAGTACGATAAAATGCTGCGTAAATACTATAATCGCAGCATTTCAGAGATCAAATTTAGCGAGGTAATTTATGAGGTTTTACAGGTATCTCGCAATAATAAAATTCGTCTTCCTAGCAACATGGGGTTGTATGCTAAAACTCTAGCTAACTTAGAGGGAGTAGCCAGGGGTTTTTATCCTCAAGTAAACCTGCTCGATCAAATTAGACCTTTAGTGGCAGATGTGTTTCGTCGTCAGCTATTAGGAGAAAGACCCGTTGAGACATTATTACGAATTGGCTTAGATTTTAAAAGTCTTTCATTGCGATCGCCACGAATGGTAGAGTTATTGTTAGATCGCATCACTTCAGAAACTCTGCAATGGAATATTAATCTGCGTCAGCTAGACACTTTATCTCTGAGCATTAAAGATTCGGCTAATCGTCTTTCCTTTAGTATTTTGGTTGGCTCTCTGATTATGGGTGCAGCAATTATCTCTACAGGCTCATCTACTACTCAAGTCTCTATTTTGAGTAATGTTCTGTTTGCAGTAGCTAGTTTTCTGGGACTATGGTTAATTGCGAGTATCATCCGTTCAGGAAGGCTTAAGTAATGAACTATTTTCGTCGGGCGATCGCCTTAATGCAAGGTTACACCCCTGGAGAACAGCCTAAACCAGGCACGCCAATTATCAAACTCAACACCAACGAGAATCCCTATTCCCCTTCACCAAAAGCGATAGAAGTATTACGCAATCTAGATAGTGAATGGTTGCGTCGTTACCCCGATCCTCACGCTAAAGATTTTTGCCATGCAGCCAGCACAGCTTTAGAAGTACCCGAAGACTGGATTATTGTGACCAATGGTAGCGACGATCTTTTGAACATTCTCATCCGCGCCTGTGCTGAGGGTAAAGAACGCAAGGTAGTATACCCCACGCCTTCCTATGTACTTTACCGCACGCTGGCAGCAATCCAGCCCGCAGATGTAGTAGAAGTGCCTTATGCCGAAGATTATCAACTACCCATTGAAGAACTAGCTGCTGCTGCTGGTGCAATAACTCTCATTGCAACTCCTAATAGCCCTTCGGGTCACCTTGTTCCCTTAAATGATTTACGCCAATTGGCTAGTAAACTATCAGGTGTATTAGCCATAGATGAAGCCTATGTTGATTTTGCTGACTGTTCGGCATTATCTTTAGTTCAAGAGTTTGATAACGTAATTGTCTTACGCACCCTTTCTAAAGGTTATTCCCTAGCGGGTTTACGTCTTGGTTTTGGCATTGCCAACCCTCAGTTATTGTCAGGCTTATTTAAAGTTAAAGATAGTTATAACGTTGATGCTGTTGCTATTTTAGTCGGTGCAGCAGCAATGGAAGATCGGGAGTATAAAAATGCTTGTGTAGCTAAAGTAAAGCGATCGCGTTCCTTATTAGCCACAGATCTAAAACAAATTGGTTTTGAAGTAAGAGATTCTCAAGGCAACTTCTTATTAGTTACTCCTCCAAATGATCGAGCCGAAGCAATCTATCAATCTTTAAAGCAACAAGACATTCTAGTTCGCTATTTTAACTTGCCTGGATTAAATAACAAGCTGCGTATCACTGTTGGCACCGACGCTCAAAATCAAAAGCTTTTACGAATACTTAACCCAAACTCAGGTTATTTGGTTTATTAATAAAATAAAAACTTTTGATGAAGTTTCTCCCTAGTTTTTAAAGGGTCTATGAATATATATAGTCATTCCAATTAATTTCCTCATGATTGACTGGTATTAACTCAGAAGTCAGAGGTCAGAAGAGTTTGAGGTCAGAGGTCAGAAGAGTTTGAGGCACTAGATGCGGACAAGTCCTTTCTCGCAGTTTTCTTTTTTCGTATGGTTTCTATTTGGAATGACTATACCTCCAAGAGTAGTACAAATACTATATTAATATTGCTAATCTTAGTATCTTGTTCAGTGAATACCACACATTATTAAACTCAAGTGTACACTTAGATAATAAGTATATGTGCTTAATCTCGTAGCCTAAAATTGCTTAGTTTTTTTGCTTTACTTTATGTTAAGCTAAGAACAGCTATAAGAACTGATCATTGATTATTGCTGCACTATGTTTAAAACATCTTCACTATTGAGAGGATAAGCAAAGAAATATCCTTGTCCATATTCACAGCCCAAACTTCGCAATATTTCTAGTTGAGCTTTGGTTTCAATCCCTTCGGCAATAACGTCCAAGCCTAAACTATGAGCTAGATTAATAATTGCTTTGATAATACCGTAATTAGTACTATTGATCTCTGGTCCAATAAATGAGCGGTCTATTTTTACCGTATCCACAGGTAAATAGCGTAAATAGCTCAAAGAAGAATAGCCAGTCCCAAAGTCATCCAAACACAGTTTGATATCTCGTTTTTTTAACTGTTTTAAGATTTTTGTTACTGCTGAGGTGTTTTCCATTAGAGTACTTTCGGTAATTTCTAGCTTTAGATCTTCGCCCTTTAAGTTTAATGATTCTAGAAGACCGTCTATTTGAGGAATTAGCTCAGGATGATAAATTTGGATGCGCGACAAATTAATACTCATCGTCAAAGGGGAGTCCGCAATAAATAACTTTTGCCAAGCTACCAATTGATAACAAGCTTCAGAAAGCACCCACTCACCTAAAGCAATAATCTGACCAGTTTCCTCACAAATAGGAATAAATTTGTCTGGGGGGATTGAGCCAAGAGAATTATGTTTCCACCTGACTAAAGCTTCCAAACAATTAATTTTTCCTGTATCTAAAGAAACTATAGGTTGATAGTTAAGATATAGTTGCTTATTGTCGATCGCCTTTTGCAAATCATTTTCTAACCGTATCTTTTCTACTGCCTTACTCCGCATTTTTTCAGTGAATAAGACCGAAGTTTTAATAAAATTTACTTTGGCATACTGCATAGCCGTATCTGCTGACTGCAAAAGCTGGGCAGGAGTTTGGTTATCGCCTTGATTAAGAGCAATACCAATACTGACTGTTGTAAAGCAGACTGGAGTACTTTTGATTTGAAAGGGCTTAATAAGCTGACGATAAAGTTGTTCAGCCCGATTCATAACATCTTGAGTACTAATAACATTCGTAATCAGCAAGGCAAATTCATCCTCGCCAATCCTGGCAACAAGATTGAATTCATCTTCATTGATATATTCTTCTAGTCGGCGAGCCACCGAAATTAGTAGCTGCTCACTAATTTCGTAACCTAAGCTATGCTTTATACTCCGAAAGCGATCGATACTCAGCAAGAAAACAGCTAAGGCATTTAATGGTGTTTTGCCGTTCAAGCTCTGATTATCAGCTTTTTTTTGTTCTTGCTGATGAGCTATTTCACGGCTGAGGTGTTCAAAAAATAAAGTCCTGTTGGGTAAATTGGTTAATTTATCGTAAAAGGCGAGATATCTAAGTCTTTTTTGGGCAGCGCGATATTCTTTTCTCAGTATTGCTTCTCTTAACTCTCTTTCCACAGCAGGAATGAGGCGAGATAGCTTACCTTTGATTAAATAATCGTGAGCGCCTGCTTTCATTGCTGCTACGGCGGTATCTTCGCCGATTTTGCCCGACACAATTACAAAAGGCAAATCTAGGTCATATTCTTTTAATACTTCCAAAGCAGCGATCGCGCTAAACTGAGGCATGGAATAATCAGCCAGCACAATATCCCAGGATTGGGGTTTTTGTAAAGCAGCCTGCATATCTGCTTTGGTGTCAACTCTTTGATAAGTTATTTCATAATTACCTCGTTCGAGTTCAATGGCTAGTAATTCGGCATCATCTTCTGAATCTTCAACAATTAAGACTCGCAGAAGTTTACTCATTAGGAACTCCAAAAACAGGTGGTAACTGATTGATAGTTAACCAATACGTACTTATTTCTTTAACAAAATTTTGTAGTTCTGTAAAGTGTATCGGTTTTCGGATATAACTGTTGCAACCATTAATATAACTGTCAATAAGGTCTTGTGGCTCATTTGAAGAGCTTATAATTACTACTGGGATTAATTTTGTTTGGGGATGAGCCCGAATCCGCCTTAAAACTTCAATTCCATCTATTTTTGGTAAATTGAGATCTAGCATGATTAAGGCTGGCATGAAGGGCCAATTTTCCTGGTTTAACGATGTAGATTGTTCATTGGATAAATTATCTTGTCCTAATAAATAGTTTAAAGCCTCAATGCCGTCTGACACGACGATCAAATTGTGAGGAATTTCTCTTTGAGAGAACGCAAGAGTCATCAACTCGCGATCGTCAGGATTATCTTCTACTAATAATATAGTTTTAATTGACATTATATATATGTTTTCAATATTTATACTCAATCAACTACTAATCAGTCTGGTTAACTGATGGTTGAGATTAATATTGCCTATTGATTAAAAATAAATTTTATACTCTTAGAAATAAACTCTAGTATTTTTAACCTACCCACCTCATTATTTTTTGTATATTTAGTAACATGAAAATATAGCCTATATTAGGCTGAAAGTATTAGATTAGCTACGGTCAAGTCGATCAAAACCGTTTACTGCTTTAAATGTAATATTTTCTTTTAAACGGTTATTTGGAAAGCAAGATAACAAAAGCCAACGTAAATTTAGATCATCAAGAGTAATCATATTTTTATAGCCAGGCTAAATATTTTAGACTGACAGTTACTATAAGTAATTTTACTCAATGTATTACAAATTGTTGTCAAAAATTTACTAAGATCACCCGCAACTATAGGTATTAAAAACTCAAAATGAATGATTATCCTAATTTGATACCTTACGAATATAAAATAAACGCCGAATTAGGGCGTAATCGCGAAGGAGGTCGCATAACCTGGAAAGGAGTTGCTCTAAATAATCAACGCTCAGTAGTGATCAAGCAATTTTGCTTTGCTACAACTGGGTCAACTTGGTCAGGATATAAAGCCTATGAACAGGAAATCAAAGTATTACAAAAACTAGATCATCCTGGGATTCCTAAATATTTAGGCAGCATAGAAACAGATGACGGTTTCTGTTTGGTTCAAGAATACATATCAGCCTCTAGTTTGGATAATTTTGCGCAATTATCACTATTTGAAGTCCAGCAAATTGCCTGCAAAATTCTCGAAATTTTAGTCTATTTACAGCAACAAAATCCACCTATAATTCACCGCGATCTCAAACCAGAAAATATTTTATTGGCTGCAAATTTACAGGTATATTTAATCGACTTTGGATTTGCCAGCTTAGGTAGCATTGAAGCATCTGGTAGCAGCGTCTTTAAGGGAACTCCTGGATTTATTGCTCCTGAGCAAATTATTAAACCAACTCTTGCTTCCGATCTTTATAGCTTAGGAGTTACTCTTGTTTGCCTGATATCAGACAAAAGTATTACCGAGATTCGCGACTTTACATCGGCAGATGACCCTTATCAATTAAACTTAAAATCTTTATTGCCAGAGTTAGAGCGACAGTTTAGGCAATGGTTAGCCAAAATGACTAATGCCAAAGTAAGCCAACGTTTTCCCAATGCTTTAGCTGCTCAAGAGGCGTTATCACATTTAATATCTACATCTAGTAATATCGCACCAGTTAATGACTCCCAATTAAATACCCAGTCTAAACCAATTATTATCGGTACATTAGGAATTTTTGGTTTAAGCACCGCAGCCACATGGAGCTTGAGCTTTGTCGATCGCTCTGGCGAACAAACTTTAGCTAATATAGCGATCGCCACTGTTGCAGCGATCGCCATTGGTATCACCGAATTAGGTGCAGTCGAGATTGCCAAATTAGACTCTCAGGCAAAAACCCAGGGGGCTATTCTTGCCATAATCACTCCAGCCTTGCTAGTTACCCTCAGCGGTATATTCTGGGGCATACAAGAAGCGGTAAGCATCGCAGCAGCGATTACAGTCGGGGAGATTCTGCTTTTTGCTTACTTTTGGTGGCAAATACCCATTGGCAAAACAAATAGCCCCTTAGCAAAAATTGGTTATTTATCAATTGCGATCGCTTTGGGAATTAGTCTGGGGTTAAAATTAATCTAACCAAACGTTAATTTTAGCCAAAATATTTTGGCTCGTTGCCTGGTTTCCATTTGATATTGCAGCCAATGCTGGGTTTTTGTTCAAAATCGACCGTCTTACCCTGTAGCAAGGTATCGATCGCCTGACGTAAATCCTTGCCTGTAACGGGAATATTTGTGCTAGGGCGACTATCATCTAGTTGACCGCGATATGCTAATTTACCGGCTGCATCAAATAAAAAGAAGTCAGGAGTACAGGCAGCAGTATAGGCTTTACTTACCTCTTGGCTTTCGTCATAGCAAACAGGAAAGTTGAAGTTTAATTCTTGCGCCATTTGCTTTAACTTTTCAGGAGCATCTTGAGGATAATTTGCCACATCATTAGCACTAATTGCTACAATGCCCAAAGGTTTCTGGTCATAGTCTTGACCAATGCGCGCTAATTCATTCTGTACGTGCTTGACAAAAGGGCAATGCTGGCAAATAAACATTAATAACAAAGCTTGGCGATCGCCAAAATCAGCTAAAGAAATAGTTTTACCAGACACTACATCCTGAAGCTCAAACTTAGGTGCAGCAGTCCCTAAAGCTAGCATTGTTGAAGCAGTTTTTACCATAATTAAAATCCTGTTGATGTTTAGATCTTATTAGAATTAATTTTAAGTCACAGGCAAGCACCGCCTTCCGCGGTCAAAAACTAATCTAAAAAAGGTGCTGTTGCCAAAACTATTATGGTACGTTCATTAAATAATATTATGCGTCTAGATCAAAACAAAAGAAATATTTTTCATAATTTAAAGCTATAAAATTATAGTTTACGCCTAGTGTGAATTAGGAAAAAAGGAGGAAAAGACAGAAGATGAAAGTTATCAAGCTGTCCATCTAAATATCTTTCCTCATGAATAGCATAGACTTTGAAAGCCTATTAGTCATAGTTTTTGTCCTTGTAGATGA
>JBBSPC010000074.1:0-23874 GCA_038259125.1 Chroococcales cyanobacterium
AAGAACAACTAGCGATCGCCCCGCTAGCGATCAGTCCTGCTAACATCCAACCTATAAATTGCTTACTTTTAATCATAAATTTACGACTTGATTTATTTGAGATTTAATTTTAATCGAATCTTGTATGTATTGCAATACATTTTCAAAACATTTTAGTTGATGATCGGCGAAAACCGTTAGACAGCTTTGCCTACTTGAAGTTATTTCGTATGTCCGCAGGTAGGCTTGTCGCTACACATTCGTTTTTTTTGAGGGCGATCACGCGATCGGTAGCCGAGCGATCGCCTTCAGTAAAATGTTCAGCAAGATTCAGCAGCAAGGTTAATCTCAATTGGTCTTTCCTCAAACCATTTGATTCCCCCTCCTGGGGATGAGCATTTTTTATTAATCAAAACTACGGTAGTATCAGCAAAAGGACTGGAAATAGGCTTAACATCTGTTATTTGCTGCCAAAATCACGCTAATAACAAAAGTAATGTTCCAAATATTTGGCAACCGCAATTTTTTATAGCGAGAGGAGAACAAACAAAAATGGCTTACGAATTACCATCTCTTCCTTACGATTACAAGGCTTTAGAACCATCTATTTCTCAAAGCACCTTAGAATTTCATCATGACAAGCATCATGCTGCCTATGTTAGTAAATACAATGACGCAGTAAAAGGAACAGAGTTAGATAGCCAATCTATTGAAGAGGTCATCAAAGCGATCGCCCAAGATACTAGCAAAGCTGGACTGTTTAATAATGCTGCCCAAGCTTGGAATCACACTTTTTATTGGCAATGTATGAAACCCAACGGCGGTGGTACTCCTACAGGAGAATTAGCTCAAAAAATTGAGGCTGACTTTGGTAGTTTTGACAAATTTGTCGAAGCTTTCAAAAACGCAGGTGCAACTCAGTTTGGCAGTGGTTGGGCGTGGCTAGTTTTAGATGGCGATACACTCAAAGTTACTAAAACTCTGAATGCTGATAATCCCTTAACTAGCAAACAAGTTCCTCTATTAACTATGGATGTTTGGGAACACGCCTACTATCTCGATTATCAAAATAAACGTCCTGCTTATATCGATGAGTTTCTCGGTAAATTAGTCAATTGGGATTTTGTGGCTCAAAATTTGGCTGCTGCGTAAGTAGAAATTAAAACAAGAGCGGATATTTTAGATATTTAACTCTATATCCGCTCACTTGATTCATATTTAACAAATGAGTATCGTGACTAAATTTAAAAACTCTCAAACCCGTGGTATTCCTCAATGGCAATCAAACAAAATGAAGCGCATAATTATTAATAGATGGCAGGAAGTTTGGGAAATTGTTGAAGCGAGAAAAACCAGTAAAAGTTAAACGAGTCGTTAATTCGAGCGTGTGAATAGTTTACCGATCGGCAATCATTTGATTCGATACTGTCAATTTTGTTTTTTGAACAACCATAATGAAGCCTAATTATCCTCAGATTATTCTCTCTTTTGCTTATCGTGGCTGCAAAGTAGAAATAGACCGTGACGAATTAGATGGACACTGTATTTATGCAGCATGGGTCAATCATGAGCGAGGCTGTGCTGTAGCTGTACCTTTTGCTATGACCAGCATAGATGCTATTCGTAAAGCTAAACTTTGGATCGATCGAAGATGTAGATCGATTTAATTGGTATTTTTATCGGTAAAATATTAGGCAGAATTAAATTTAGAAACTGACGCAGGTTTGTAGAATGGCTATGAAATGTTAACCTTGCTGTAGGTTCGACGTTCTTTTTCAGCACAGAATATTTTGCCAATATGACTTTACAACTGCGCGTTTATGTTCCAGAACACCCTTTGATTAAACATTGGCTGGCGGTTGCACGAGACGCTAATACGCCTTCTGTGCTGTTCAAAAGTGCGATGACGGAATTAGGACGATGGTTGACTTATGAAGCGACTAGAAATTGGCTGCCTACTCTAGATACAGTAGTCCAAACCCCATTAAAAGAATGCTCTGCCACATTTATTAACCCTGAGATGCCTGTGGGAATAGTACCAATTTTACGAGCAGGTTTGGTATTGTTAGATGGAGTGCAAAAAATTCTGCCTTTGGCAGGGATTTATCATCTAGGTTTGGCACGGAATGAATCAACTCTTGAACCTGAGTGTTATTTGAATAAATTACCCGATCGCTTTAACCCCCAAGCAAGAATCGTCATTCTTGAACCGATGCTAGCTACGGGAGGATCGATTATGATGGCAATGAAGGAGATTGTTAGTCGAGGTGTCCAGCCTGAGTTTATTCGGATTGTCTCCGTGGTTGCTGCGCCTCCTGCTCTTAGACAATTGAGCGAAAATTATCCCGGACTAGAAATTTACACGGCTACTATCGATGAAGGATTAAACAGCAAAGGATATATAGTTCCTGGTCTAGGGGATGCAGGCGATCGCGCTTTTGGCACTTAAATTACTAAACTTCAAATAAACAGTATTAAGTAGTTTGATTACTATGAGTCAACAGAATGGTTTTGGCAGTGGATTTATTTTCGGTTCAATTATTGGCGGTGTTGTCGGCGGACTGCTGGGGACAGCACTGGCAAATCGCAGCGAGAAACAAATTGTAGAACAAGATAAGACAATTTTACGCCGTGGTAGAGCAACACCTTTTGATAGTGAAGAGAGTATTGAACTAGCTCGTCATGGTTTAGAAGACAAAATTGCTCAATTGAATTTGGCAATTGATGATGTTAAACAACAGTTGGGGTCAGTACAGTCTAATTCTTTAGAACAAGAATAATAGACTTATTCTAAATTTACGTCGACTATTTATTTAGGGCATAAACATCCTGAGCTTTTCCCAGGGCAAAGTAAAGAGAATGACGGAGGTTTTTACCTGCTTGGGTCACAAAGATGACTAGGGCAACTAAAGCCAAGATTGCAGCTAAGGCAAAGATGCCTTGATAACCTCCTAAGACAAAAGATAAGGAACCAAGAATAAAGCCTCCTAGAGCAATTCCTAAGTCAAATCCCCCCATACACAAGGCAAAAACCTGTCCTCTTTCTTGGGCATAGGAGCGATCGGCAATTAAGGCTAAAACCAAAGGAATCAGTATTCCTGCTCCTGCTCCTTCGGCGATCGCAGCTAAGATAAACATGATGGGAGTCTGTGCCAAGGTCAGCAACACCATCGAAACAATATAGCAAACAAGAGCGCCACTGATAAATAAGCCTCGACCATAGCGATCACTTGCTTGACCAATAAATAGTCGGACTGAAAAAGAGGCGATCGCCGTTGCAGTGTAGAATAATCCTACATTAAAGTTTAGCTGTAACTCTTTGATATATAAAGGCAGAAAAGCAACTAAAGTCCCAAAAACCAAACCTACTAGCAGTAAAATAATAGTTGGCACAATCAAACCTGGCTCTTTCGTTAACTGCCAAAAATTTCGCCTAATGTTACTTAACTTTTGTTGAGATTCCGCTTCTGGTAGTGCTGATTCTTTAATTTGACTAGCCAATAAAAAAGCCAAAATACCGCAGATTATTGAGCTTACAAATACAATTTCGTAGCCCGTACCATCGCGAACAAATAGTTTGCCACTAGCCTGCAAAAATCCCCCCATAGCTGGCCCTACAGACATCCCAATTGGCACAGCCAAATTCATATAGCCAATCAACGTTCCTCGATGTTGCAGCGGTGCTAAATCTACTACCAAAGCACTATAGCCAATGGTAAAAGCGGCGATACTAATGCCGTGAAAAGCCCTAATCTCTGCTAAACCAACTATAGAATCAACCAGTAAATAGCCTATAGGGGCTATGGCTGCTACTAGCGCACCAATTAAAATCACTAGTTTTCGGCTACGGTGATCTGCTACTTTTCCTAACCAAGTACGAGAACCCAAAAGCCCAATCGCAAAACAACTCATTACTATTCCTACTTGTTGAGTAGTACCACCCATTACTTGAATATAAGTAGGTAAAGTCGGTAATAATAAGGTGATGCTGATCCAGAATAGCAATCCTGCCGTAAATAAGTTAATCAGCTTTTGTTTTGTGGCTTTTTCGAGAACTTTCCAGGCTTTCACAAATTTTCTTAATGATAAAAATTGCTGAAGGGAATCAGCTACAGACATCTTAACGTTACTTAATAAAAGTTGTAAGGCAAATGAGAGTAGATAAAGTGCTGAGTTTATACTAAAAAAGTCTAATTTTATTGCTTATTTATATCAAATTGAAAATTAATTTTAATCATCCTTGGGTTAAAACTGTAGCCGAAGCCAAGAAAATTCAGGAGGAATTAAGACATCAGGTAATTACCACAGACACTTTGGGGGAGGTTAAATATGTAGCTGGGGTAGATATTGGCTTTGAAGCTAACTATACTATTTCCAAAGCAGCAGTAGTAATATTGAGTTATCCAGAATTAGAGTTAGTGGAAAAAGCGATCGCTCGTATTCCTACAGCCTTTCCTTATGTGCCTGGATATCTTTCTTTTCGCGAAATTCCCGCAATTTTGGCAGCCTTTCCCCAGTTAAATACTATTCCCGATCTTATATTGTGTGATGGTCAAGGTTTGGCTCATCCTCGTCGCCTAGGGTTGGCATCTCATTTAGGAGTGCTGTTAGATATTCCGACTATTGGGGTAGCAAAATCCTTGTTGGTTGGTAAACATGAAGAAGTTGCTTTAGCTAAAGGTAGCCAGCAGCCTTTAATAGATAAACATGAGACTATTGGCATGGTATTGCGATCGCGCACCAAAGTAAAGCCTATTTATGTATCAATTGGACACAAGATCAGTTTGCCCACGGCGATCGAATATGTGATGGGCTGTTTGACAAAATACCGTTTGCCTGAGACTACTAGATGGGCAGATAAATTGGCTTCTCAAAAGCAATGATATTACTTATTGGTTATGGGTAAAGTCACAAGCTAGCTCTTCTCCTTCTAGAAAATAATAAGGGAATCAACCAGCCAATAATTATGCCTACTGCGCCACAAAAAGTTAACAACACCCCTACGGGTAAATTAATAGATTGAAATACGAGAAACTTAAGCGATACAGGTTTAATGTTTTGAATTGAGAAAATTGCGATCGCTGCAATATAACCTGCCCACATCGAAGAATTTATGAGACCTACAAATGCTTTCATGAGCAATAAAAAAGTTAAAACAATAAAAGTTGATCTAGGGCAATTTCAAGATCGGGAAAAGCCAAAGGAGAAATTAAACCATCAGTATATTCTGTTATTTTAGAATAGCTATTGTTTTAAGGATGAGTATGAACAATTAGCTTTTTGTTTACCAAATCTATTACCCAATACTCTTGAATGTCGTCCTCAATTTTAATTCTAAAGAATCATAGTAACTTCAGTTTTTCTTTCCTCATCCCTCAGAATCTATTGCACACCGATAGACTGACCTCCAGGAAGTTCAGAACCGAGTATAGTACGGATTTTTATCGGCGTGTTTTGAGGTTGTGGTTCCCAACCTACTTCATACCCAGCATCCCAAGCTTGTTTTCTGGCGTTACGAAAAGTTTCAAAGCTATCTGGTCTAACAATAAATACTAAATAGTCTTGATTGGGTTTATATTGGGACAAAACTTTTTTAAACTGAGAATCTGCTGCCGTTAGCTGGTTACTTGTTTCCCCTACCTTTTCAGATATTGGTTTAAAGAGCAAAGATACACCATCGTCTACGGCTTGAACCTCATAATTATTGGTACTAGTTTTAAAGTTACTTTGACGACCCAATACGCTTAATAGACAAGATTGGTAATTACTGAGACTCGCAGCCGAATCTACGCCATTTGCAGGTTTATTGCAGTTAGGCAAATTACCTGTTAATTCTAGTTCTTTTTCTCTTACTTGACGTAGGTTTAGGTAGATTATTTTATTGTTTTTTATTTCAAACCACAGAGATTCTTTTTTAGTAGGAGAAGATAAAGGAGTTTGAATAGTTACCGTGGTTTTAGGATTACTGCCAGTGGCGATCAAAGTTACAAACAAACTGATAAACATTAATACGCCCACAGTGTTTGTCAGAATATCTAAAAAAGAATCTAGATTTTGGCTGGGATGATTGGTTCTTCGCCTTGCTCTGCTTCTCATTAATAATTTTTGTTTTTATTATTTAGTCTAACTTTCTATTTTTAGTTCTAAGCCAAATTCTAAAGGCTCATAGCCGATATCTATTCCTTCTTCATCTACCAGTGCGCGCAGTTTATTAAACATTTCCAGACCATCTGGACGCAAAATAACAATTAAATACTGTTTATCTTTGTTAGCTTTTAACTTGGCAATTGTTTTTCTTAAGGGAGATTTTTGATCGTATATATCGGCTCTAGGAGCAAATTCTTTGCTGGGATGAATTATAAAACCATCTTGACGACATTCAATATAAAGAGGAGTTTTGTTTTTATTAGCACCTTTACCATCCTTTTCAGCTTTGGCAACTACAACAGCCTCTTGAGGTTCTAACGCTTGGGTAGTTAAAACAATAATTAATAAAATTAAAGTACCAATGGTACAGGCAAGAACAGAGAGAAAGGGAAATAGCTCTACCTCTGTCTGCTTTTTGCGATAAATATTACGCCTTGACATAAAAAATGCTGTCCAGTTTTACTGAGAATTATTACCATTGTCCTGTTCGACAAAAGTGATGCGACGAGGCTTATTTAGCTGTTGGAGAATAGGCTGAAGTAGAGATAAGTTATCTTTAACTCCTGCTAGAACATTTTCTAGTTGAGCAGTCTTTTCTAAGGAAGCAAAACTTCTTTCTAAACCCTGCTGTATCTGCTGAAAATCAGTCATTTTCTGAGTTGCGGTTTCTAACGAACCAACTCTACTTTCTAAAACTTGAGCAGCTTTTTCTAGTTGGTGGCTAATTCCTTGGGTTTGAGCGTTGAGATCGTTGGCAACTGCCATATTTTTGCTTCTCATCTCTTCTAAAATTGCTCTAATTTGCACGACTAACTCTTGGTTTGCTTGCTGTTGCTGGGCAAAAAAGCTCAAAAACTCTTGGCGATCGCGATCTGCCATTTGTCTTACCTCGGTAACTTGAGCAATGACCTGAGAGCTAACGTCCTGAACCTTGCCTATTTCAGATAAAAATCCTGTAGATAGTCTTTTGGCAGCTTGTTCAGCGTAGGCATTGGCTGGTTCGATCAAGTCTTGAGGTTGAGGAAAATATTCTTTGATTGCGCCTTCTACAGCCTGATTGATAGTTTCTGGATCTAACTGTTCATTTCTCTTTTTTAATCGGGGTAACAATTTATCGTTGATAAATACATCAATTCCCAAGAGTAATTTAGACTCGTACTTTTCTACTAGCACCAAGGGAATCATCACCAACACACTCAAAAACAGTGCTAGCAAAGTAGTATCAAATGCTACCCCCAAACCTTGTGTTACTGCCCCAATTCCCACTTTAATTTTTTCGATGTCTCCCGCAGTATTTAAAAGACCAGAAAAGTTATTAACCGCGCTACTAATCCCCACAACCGTACCAATAAAGCCCAATAGAGGAATTGCCCAAACCAAAATACGAGGTACAGAATAGGAAGATTCTGAAGCACTCAGATAAAAAGAAGAATCATCTAGAGCAAACTCGTTGGCTACAGTGCGATCGCCACTTCTTACATAGGCTTTCAAGATTCGTCCACACCTTAGTGCGATTAAGTTCCTGTCCTTCATCAATCTCTGCTGAAAATAGTCTACCTCATGAGCATCAGGCTGATCTAAAGGTATGTGATCGGCAATCCAGATCTTACTTAGAGCAGTATATTCATTCCTTAGCAGCAAAAATTTCAAGATCGAAGTTGCCAACACTATTGCTGCCAATGCCACGACTAAGTATTGAATAGGACCTCTTTCAAATAGTAATACCCCAACATAAGATTGCCTCAATAGTGGCACAATGCCAATTACAACATAGGTGACTAGAAAAATTCCCAATGCCAATAGCAATAGAAAGATAGGGTCAACTTCTAATTCCTGACGTTTGGAGTTGCGACTACGGGCTTTAGGTTTAAGGCTTAACTTGCTCATACTGATTTTCTACTATGTTTTGTGACTATTACAGCTTGGAGGTTCTATGTTTGTTAGTAATAGCTTATGAATTGCTTCCTAGTCAATCTACTATCTTAGTCTAGGGAACTTAGGATTACGATGTTCTAATTTTCTTCTTTAGATAATCAAATTCAAGTAAAAAAAACGAATACGATACTTAGTTCTGCTGGTTAAAACCGAACATTTTCAGAAAATTAGGGCTTAATCATTTCAAAATACTGAATAGTTGTTGACCAAGCTTGAATAATTAAAATAAAAATATTTATTAAAAATAAAGCCAAAACATAAAATAAAGTTCTTACCGATAAATACTCATGATGGTAGTGCAGATAAGAACTTTGCTTACAAAAATGCGATCGCTAGTTATCTTTGTAAAGCGATCTCTTTTAATAATTAAACGGAACTAGATGCTTGAATTAATAGGGGTTCTAATTGCCCCCTAGCATCTAAATCATAAAGATCATCACAGCCACCTAAATGCTGATTATTAACAAAAATCTGGGGTACGCTTCTTTTTCCACTAGCCCGTTGAGCCATTTGCGTTCTGGCTTGTTCGTCGCCGTCTATTTTATATTCGGTAAATTCGACTCCTTTCCACCACATTAATAATTTGGCGCGAATGCAAAAAGGACAGGTAGCCCAAGTATAGATTTCTACATCAGCTTTATATTTTTCTGGGTGACGATTTAATAAAGGGTTTAAAAAATCAAGCATTTTACTATCTGGTATATATTTGGATGAATTATAACGATTATTATCACTTATATTTGTTAGAAGGCAAAAGCGATCGCACTTTTTAGATATCAAGTTCAATTTTACGACATTTATCTAATCTTTCATAAGCTGCGTAATCAATACGCAAGCTTTCGTAAGTAACTAAATAATCATCACTCCATTTCTGTAGATAATTATTAAACCAAACGTTATTAGGAACAAGATCATGAGTATCTGCCTTTCCTTTATTATGGCTAAGATGAATTGCTTCAACTGAATAAGAATTAAGTAAAGTTAAACAAGCCTCTTTGGTTCTCATTTCATTTCCCTGATGCCAAATATTTACATGAGACACATCAAGCAATAAAGGAAAATCTATCAAAGTTTGATAGCCAGAACACCAATATTCAGCAGAAGGCATTACCTCAAGATATACAGGCACTTGTAAAGTTTGCTGCATCTTATTTAAGGCAACTTCTAATTCTTTCTGGGTACAGTGCCTTTTTAGTGGTGGATGAAGAGATACTGCCAGAACATTTTGATTTGAGATAAATTCTGCATAAGCTTTCCAGGTTCTCGGCTGTAAGGAATCTAATTTATAGCGAAAATAATTCTCATATAAACAAGAATCGTGCAGAACTAAAGGAATATTTTGATAGTCATAATCTACATCGCATTTACTACCAATTGCTAATTCCAAGTATTCTAATTCTAAAGATGATTTAAGAGTATGAAAAATATCCATACATTTAGAAAAACTTCTTAAGCCAATAGCAGTTATGCTCAATCCTTTCATTGTATAAATAAATGTTATTTTGCAGTAATATCTTAAAAAGGAATGTGTTCCGATTCAATTTCTTGCAATAGCTCACGTGCCTTTAATTTAGACTTAGTTTTGCTGCGATCGCTTTCTAATATTTCAACCAAAAAATCAATAGCTAATTCTTGATAATTTGCTGGTTTTGCCAACAACTCTACTATTGTATTGTCTTTAGCAGTTCTATTTGTCAGCTTTTCTCCAATTCTCAGATAAATTTCATGCTGGATAAATTCTTTACGAAAAAAAGCGAAATGACCCACTCCATCCTTCCAGAATTTACTTAATAGCTCGATATTTTTAGGTAAATAAAGATAATCAAGTACTTTTTTATGGCTTTGCCAACCATTAAAAAATTGTTGCTCATAACCTAGATTATTTTTACACCACTGCTCAATAGTAGGATTGTGTTCTCTCCATCCCCATTCAAAACCAAGACCCCCAATATTTTCGTTTTGAATTAACTTTCTATGTAAAGCTTCCGCCATTTTCTCTGCTTCTTCTTCTTTCAAATAGCAAAATAAGCGTTTACTTTTGCGCAACTCATATTCTTCATTAAAGTATTCTTCTCCATCGACCAGAAGATAAAGGTCGTTCATGTACTCGACATGATCGTCAAGATAGTATCCATCGTCTGTAAACCACATCCCTGATTGATAAACGCTGTAAATTTTGTCGCCTGAATTAAGTAAAAGTCCTGATGCGATCGCTTTTTGTGCTTTTTCCGACTGTGTATTTTGTAAGAGTTCGTAAGCCTTTGCTCTAATTATTAGTTCAGGATCGTTAAGGTTTTCAATTAAAAGGTCAACTCCTGATTCTCCATACTCTAAAGCTTTAGACAATAAAGATGTTTTTTGTTCTGTGCCACTACTGGCGATCTCATTAACCAATTCTTCCATGACAATTTCTCATTTGGCAACCTTTGGCTAAATGATTATAAAGTCAACTTGATTAATAAATAAAGAGCAAAATAGTCGGTTGTCAAACTAATTTCAGCCTATTTAAGATGCACTATAGTTACCCCTGAACCACCCTCTTTTTGTTCAGCTAATTCAAACTTATCTACTTGAGAATGACGTTTAAGAAATTCATGCACACCCTGACGTAAACGCCCTGTCCCCTTACCATGAATTATCCAGAGTACTCCTGATTCTATAGCACGGGCGATCGCATTATCTAGTTCAATTTCCGCATTATCTACCCGTTGACCACGAATATCTAAAGTGTTCTTAGAAGTTCTTACCATCACCGCAGGTTTCTTAGACTGGGTTTGTGCCAGAGGTTTTTTCGTGGCTTGGGTTTTAGGTTTGACTTCGGCTTTTTGTCCGTCCAAAGACTCAATCTCTGCCAAGCCGACATTCATTTTCATAATGCCAAATCGTACCGCTAGCTGTTCTGTATCTTCGTCAAAGCTGAGTACGTCTGCTGTTTGATTGAGGCGAGGAATTCTAATTTTTTCACCCACTTTCGGCTTGTAACCTGGCTTTTTGGCTTTTGGCGTTTGAGTTTTGGCTAATTCTTTAGCTGAAATTTTGTCTAAAGTTTCCGTCGCCTGCTGGGTTTTTTGCATGGTTTGATTACCTTGCTGTAGCCGATGAATAACTTTTGCCACTTCTTTTTTAGCTTGAGCGATCGCATCTTGTACCGCCTGTTCCTGGTAAACTTTTAATTCCTGTTCTCTTTCTTGTAAGGAAGAAGCTTTTGCTGATACCTCAGAATAAAAACGCTCGGTTTGTGCTAATAGCTTTCCTGCTTCTTGGGCTTTAGCTTCTTGTTCTCGTCTTTGTGCTTCTAAAGCTGCAATTACTTGATTTACATCTTCATCTGAACCCGTACCTACTAGAGATTGGGCTTGTTCAATAATCTCATCGTTTAAGCCTAGACGCTGGGCTATAGTCAAAGCGTTAGAACGTCCAGGAATACCCCACAACAGACGATAAGTAGGCTGAAGAGTACTATCGTCAAACTCGACTGAAGCATTTTCAAATTTAGTATCTTCGTATTTAAGGGCTTTTAGTTCGCCGTAGTGAGTTGTGGCAATAGTTAACAAGCCATGTTCTGCTAAATATTTTAAAAGGGCGATCGCCAAAGCACTTCCTTCGACGGGATCTGTGCCTGCGCCAACTTCGTCTAAAAGAATCAGAGAGTTGGCAGCAGCATTATCGTTTAAAGCGGCAATTATGCGACTAATACGGCGTATATGACCCGAAAATGTGGATAAGCTTTGCTGTAAAGACTGCTCGTCGCCAATATCTGCTAAAATCACATCAAACCAAGGCAACTCAACAGGCACTTGCGCGGGAACAAACATTCCTGCTTTTGCCATCAGCGCAGCCAAGCCCATTGTCTTGAGGGTAATGGTTTTACCTCCCGTGTTTGGTCCCGTGATTGCCACCACCTTAATTTCGGGCTTGATGAGTACATCAATGGGAACTACTTCTGTTCCTTCCTCGTGGCGTTGTTGCCAAACCAACAGAGGATGACTTAGACGACGTAAAGTTGTAGTTTCGCTTTTTGCGGTGTCAATAAACCTGGGGGGATTGGCTTCTAACCATAAGCCATATCGCGCCTTAGCTGTAGCTAAATCTAACATGGTGGCTACAGCTAAAACCTCTTCTAAGTCTGATTGTACCTCCCCCACCTTTTCTGATAAAGCTTTTAAGATTATCTCTTCTTCGCGCTTTTCTTGGCGTTCTTTTTGCCGTAATTGATTACCTAGTTCTACTACTGCATTTGGCTCTATATAATAGGTTGAACCCGTACTAGAAACATCGTGAACAATACCTTTAATTGTCTCTTTTGAAGCTGGTTTGACAGGTAAAACAAAGCGATCGCCCCTTTGAGTAATTACGGCTTCTTGTATTGCCGTAGAGTTGCGCTGCATAATGCCCTGAAGCACTTTGTAAATGCGACTACGCAGGTTTTTAATTTCGCTGCGGGTTTCTGCTAATTTAGGGTTAGCGCGATCGGCTATTTCGGCACGATCGTCGATACAGTGATGAATTTCTTTTTCAATTTCAGGATAGGTGCGGACATCGGCAACTAATTTAGTTAGGGTAGGTAATTCGCTTTTGCTGTCAATTAAACGACGTAGATAGCGCATCCCAGCCAGGGTAGTAGCCAAATCTAAAAGCTCTTGTGCCGATAGTACCCCGCCGATACTAACTCTTTCTAAAGCTGCACCTACATCTTTTATTCCTTTAAAAGTCCAGCCAGAATCTAACTCTTGTTCTAAGCTATATATCTCCTTTGTTTGGGCTAATAGTCTTTCGCTTTCTGCTTGCGTAACAGGCAACTTTAATTGACGCGCTGCCACCACACCTAACTTTGTTGCTGCAAAGGTGGATAAATTTTGGCATACACGATGCCATTCTAATAAATCTAAAGTTTCTGTGGTAATCACGCTCAGTCTATCTTGTTTATATTGCCGATCTTAATAATTAAATTAGCCTGTAGCGGTATGCTTTGTCTTCACTCTAGGGTAAGAGGATACATTTGAAGAAATGCTTTTGGCAAGCTGAGTTTAAAGGACTTGCTTCACAACCGCGATCACCATTGTAAAATTAAACTTTATCCATGCTTAGGAAGCTAAAGGTTTTTGCGAAGGCAGTCTTACTATTCAAAGTATATTGCAACGCTTTATGTAAAAAAGTTACACTTAGTTAAGAATAGTTGACTTAAGCAGTTCTCTGCAACTAAATGGAGTAATTAATTATGCAAAAGAAAGAAGGCAAGTTTGGCTTCACCAACTACGCAGAAATCTGGAATGGTCGTTTAGCGATGATTGGTTTTGTTGCAGCTATTATTCTAGAAATGAATACTGGACATGGAGTTTTGGCTCAGTTTGGTCTGATGTAATTGTATAATGTAAAGTGGATATTACTTAACCTCTTGACGCTGGATCATTAAATCTAATCAGGAGGTTTTTTCAATTTATTATTCTGTGCGTTAACAATAGCATTTAAGATTACTCATGACTATATCGCAATATCTTCTGCCATGATAGTTACAATATTTTCTTGATTGAGTTTAGAAAGTTTGGTTAGTCTTGTGGCTTGCTTTTCTATAGTTTTCTCAAAAAGATTGCGTACTAATCTACCATTGCCAAAATTTTTATTTCTCTCCTCAAATAACTTGGTAAATATAGTTAGTAATGCTTTTTCTGCTGCTTTATCTAGTTGATAATGATGAGAATTACATATTTTTTGAAAGATAGTTAATAATTCATTTGGTTGATAATCTTCAAAAGTGAAATAGCGCGTAAATCTAGATTGCAAGCCTGGGTTAGATTCAATAAAACGAGACATTTCCTGATTATAACCCGCGACAATAACTACAATGCGATCGCGATAATCTTCCATTCTTTTGAGTAAAATATCAATCGCTTCTTGCCCAAAATCTTTGTCTGCATTTTCTGGTTTTAGAGTATAGGCTTCATCAATAAACAGAACACCATCCAAGGCTGATTCAATTAACTTATCTACTTTGGGCGCAGTATGCCCGATATATTCTGCTACCATTCCCGAACGATCTGTTTCGATACAATGACCTTTTTTAAGAATACCTAGTTCTTTGTATATCTTACCAATCAGTCGCGCTACGGTAGTTTTTCCAGTACCAGGAGAACCGCAAAAAACTAAATGTAAAGTAATAGGAACTTTAGACATTCCAAATTCTTGTCTTTTTTGTTGAATTTTAATAAAGTCGATCAGATTGTTAATTTCTGATTTAAGTTGTTTCAATCCAATTAAATTATTTAACTCCCGTAAGATATCTTCTATATTATCTAAATTATTTTTAGCAAGATTTTTATTTTGAATAACTGTATTACTGATATCTTTTAGATTATCAGGAGTCTTCCTAATAGAGGCTTGATTTTTTTGTTGACTTAATGTAAGTTTTAATAGTTCTATTTCCCGATCGATATCGAGAGCGCCCTCACTAAAATCACCCATTTTTATAAATATCCTTATTTTCTAAATAATCAATATCTTAAACTTGCTTTGAATAATAAAGCTGTGATCGAGATCTCAAATTATTAAATTCAGACATTAGTTTGCAAAATATTCCCATCCTGCTACAAAACCACCGAAAATAAAATGCTTGGAATTCAACAACAATATATATTTGAGTTAGGTAATCATAGAGTGGAATAGAAGTAGGATTTTAACAATTAAGAATCGGATACTTAAAAGTGATCGAGATCGTGTCTCGAATTTTATTATTTGAGAAAATTAATTTATGAATTAAAAAGTTTATACAGGTTAAATTTATGGACTTAATCGATCAAATAAAGACAATAGCTCAAAATATTGAAAAAATAAAAGGTGGATCTTTAAATGAGCAGGCTACAAAAAACTCTTTTATTATGCCTTTTATAGAAGCTTTGGGATACGATACTCGCGATCCTTTTGAAGTATTTCCAGAGTTTACCGCCGATATTCCTGTGTTGAAAAATGACAAAGTAGATTACGCAATCTTGTCAAATGACAAACCGATAATATTGATTGAATGTAAATGTTTTCAAGATACTCTAGATAACATTAAACATACCGCACAGTTGCATAAATATTTTCAAAATACAGAGGCAAGATTTGGCATCTTAACTAATGGCATTGTCTATCGCTTTTATACAGATATTGATAAAAGCCATGTTATGGACACTAAACCATTTTTTGAATTTAATGTCCTTAAGTTCAGTGATTCAGATATTCATGAGCTTAAAAGATTTTCTAAAGCAAATTTTGATCCCAATAGCTTGAATGATGCTGCTCAAAATCTTCTATATACTAAAGAAATCAAGCGTCTAATGACAGAACAGCTAACAAATCCTTCTCCTGATTTCATCAAGTTTTTTGCTAGTCAAGTTTATTCTGGAAGAATAATGGCATCTACAGTAGAAAAATTCACAGAAATAACTAAAGTGTCATTAAAAGAGTTCATTAATGAACGTATTGCAGAAAGATTAAAATCTGCTATGGATTCAAATGAACAAGCTGATTTTATGGCAACTGAATCAGCAGGATTAAATGAACAATCTGAAATTGCCGTAGAAGATGATTTAATTGTTACAACAGAAGAAGAATTAGAAGGATTTTATATTGTTAAAGCAATTCTTCGAGAAGTTATCGATGTAACTAGATTGCAATATAAAGATACTCAAAATTACTTTGGAATTAATTTAGATGGAAGAGTAAGTCAAACTATATGCAGACTTCGTTTCAATTCTAGTAAAAAATATGTTGGCATCATAGATGCTAGTGGAAAAGAAGCTAAAAAAGAAATTGCCAATTTAGATGGCATTTATGGAGTCGGCGAATTTTTAAAAGATCGAGTTATTCATTTGACTAATGGTAAATATGTTGAGGAACTAAGAACAATAGAAGAAATTAGATGACAGTCGGTTTCTTGAAATCATCTGGGCATTATAGGGCGATCGCTCTACGAAAGCGATCGCCCTATAATAATTCATGGGTTGTAAAGTATTCCAGTAGTTTTACTTTTTTAATGTACGATTCTTTCCCAAAACTACTCTATAATCTCACTAATAAAGTTTTTTTTAAGAACTCTAGGATTGCCAGTCAAGACTTGAGCAATACAGCGGTTTGCAGGCACATTGGGGACACGGAATTTTAATCTTGGTGAGCAACCTATGCACCCAAAAGTCTATCTGTCCCCTATCTAGATGAAAACCGCTGTATATTTCGTGAGCAACTTAGCTTCAATCTTTGGCAAATTTAAACTGTACTGTTGCTGTTGATAAACACCATCAACCAAAACATAAATCTCTAGGACATTATTAATCCAAAACCAAACTTCTTTAACTTCTAATTTTTGATATTTCTTTAGATCGCCGATACTACCACTACTAAAAACCACTTCTATCGCCAAGTCGGGAATCTCTTTCAAATTATTAAAGCAAAAACTTGTATCTGGCTCTTTTCCTACTTGCTTATTTTGGTCTTTCAACCTTGTTGAGCCTGTAGGATAATAATCTAAATCAAAGGCATCACCATAAGTAACAACTAACAAAAAGATAAAGTCTTTAATTGTTTCATGGTTTTGACTTGGAGATATAATAGTAATTATCCCATCCAAAAAAGATACACGATAGCCTAAGTATTCAACGGCATTGAACTTTTCGTAATTATTCCAAGTCATACCTGAAAAGCTGAGGGTGCAATCTTGCTTTAAAAGATGTTCTTTGCTTATTGGTAATTGGTTATCAATCAACATAACTATAGATAGTTGTGGGAACTTAATAGTCACAGCGAAGTCTAACTCTCTTAATCAAATGTAACTGGATATTACTGAACCTCTTGAAGGTCAATGATTAATTCTATCAAGAGGTTTTGGCAAATTATTTATTCACGCAGCAAAGTCGAAGATTTAAGCAATAATTCATCAGGACTATTTTTGTTGCTTAAATTAAGCTCAGAAAGAATTTAATTAATTTGTTCAATCTTTTGATTAAATTCTTTCATTTTTGCTTAGTAATGGCTATAGCTTAAACTGCATCCGCAAATTACCTACATAAATATTAGGATTGTCTGCAAAGTTATTGGGGTTAATTGTCAGGTAAAAGGCAGGAAGAATAGAGATGTTATCATTTACTGGGAAATTATAGGTAGCTTCAAAGTCGTATTGAGTACCTCCATCACCCGAACCAGATACTAGAAACTCTTCTCCATCAAGTACGTCAAAAGGAACTACAAAAGATACAGTCCCTAATGCACCTTCTTTGCCCAAGTCTGGAAAAGCTACTCCAGCTTGGAAAGACTGGGCATTCACTTTACCATTGTCTAGAGCAGGATTTGTCGGTCTAATGCTAGTGCTGCCATATTCATAGCGTCCAAATACTCCCAGCCAGTCAAGAATTGTCCAGTCAAAGTTAACTAAAAAAGTATCAGAAGGAGCATCTCCAATTGTGCCACCAAAGCCATCATCAGCCACTCCATAGATGGGTTCTCCTGTTGCTCCACCGACACCAAAGCCAGTGATGTTGCCATTTGCATCCAGGATCGGTTGGTTATTGTCTATAGTAGCCCTAGTATATAAAAAACGGATATTTGCTTTTTCGGCGATCGCCAAATCGATTTCGGCAGTGAGGCTTTGAGTAGCACTAAATAACCCTTTATTAGGATCAGAAGAGGTATTAAAGAACGCTGCGGGTAAAAATTCGGTATTTTCTCCCAAATAACCGACTCTAAAGCTTAGTGAGTCATTAAAATCATAAGTTACTACTGCACCCGAACCGCGATCGATTGGATTTACTAAAGTACCACCACTAGAGTTATAGCTACTTGCACCTGTAAGGAAAAAGGTATAGTTATTGTTATCAAAATAGCGATACCAGTTGATTCTAGGTCCGACTATAACCCTAAACTTTTCACCAACAGGAAAATCATACGCTAATTCTCGTAGCTCAACAGTACCTGTTCCTGTAGCTGTACCTGTTTGATCGGTAAAAGGAACGCCAAAAGTATTGTAAAGCCCTGCGGAAACATAATTGTTAGCGGGAGAGTTACCGTTACCTGCTACTAGTTGAACTGTTAAGTTATCTTCTCCTGTAAATGAAGAGTCAAAGTTTAACCAAGTGTAATAACTAAAGGTAATTTCAGGATCTTCTGTAATGTTGCTGATTAGAGGATTATTATTTGCATCCCGCCCTGCACGGCGAAGACTAAAGGGTGCATCAAGACTTGCCGTTTCTGCTAAAACATCATCACTTGCAGTTGCACCTGTAGCGTTTAAAAAGACATTACCTGTAAATTTGGCTGTAGTAGAAAATTGACTATCTTCTAATACAGCAGTGCGACTTTCCAATTCATCGACTCTGCCACCAAGGGTTGCTAATTCTGGTGCAAATTCTTGGTTTAAACGTTGAATAGTCTCTACGTCAGATTGAGATACACTTCCTGACGAGGCAATTAATCGCTCGATTTGACTTAGACAGGAGTTTAAACCCGCAGCAAATTCGTAGCGAGACAGGGGTTGATTACCGCGATAAGTTTGATTGGGAAAACCAGCAATGCAACCATAACGATCTACCAATGAACGTAATGCCTCATAAGCCCAATCTGTGGGAGAAACATCTCTTAGCTGCTGAACATTGGTAACTTGAGACATCTCGCTATTACCATCATGGCTTT
This sequence comes from Chroococcales cyanobacterium, assembly GCA_038259125.1. Lineage (GTDB taxonomy): Bacteria > Cyanobacteriota > Cyanobacteriia > Cyanobacteriales > Xenococcaceae > Waterburya. The sequence continues at coordinate 18,718 of JBBSPC010000074.1, forward strand.
CTAAACCTTTTTTTGATTCTAACTGTCTAACATTATTAACCTGCGACATCCCGCTAGTATCGTCGAAGCTATTCACTTCTTCTGATGCCATGGTTTCAAGTGCCGAAGCCGATAATATAGCAAAAGGTAAGAATAATAGAATTGAATTGTTAATTAAATTAAATCTACTGCTAGATTCTAACTGCCATTGTTTTGTTTTTTGAATACTCATTTTGACTCTCACACCTGTTAATAATAGGCAAAATTATCATTATTGGCTGAGAACAAAAGTATAATTGCATACAGTATACAATTGAGTTTTAATAGGCTGGGCAAAATAAAGTTGACCGTTTTTGTATAAGTTAATTTGGATGAGTCTGATAGCCTGACTCATCCACTAAAGAGTTTAGCTTTGCAGTAATTTTTTCTCGTTGAATAACTAGCATCACACCGATTAAAGCCAAAACAACACCTATCCATTGAATAAAAGTAAGCGTTTCTGACAAAAATAGGTGTCAGAAATATAAGTGCGCTGACACTAGTAAGGTTGTCAACAGAAGCTAAATAAAATAAGAGTCCGTAAGTTAATGCCGTGCCGAACAAAGTCACATAAGCCAAAGCTGACCAACCTGTACTATTCAAATTACTTCATTGATTAGATTCAGTCCATGCAGAGGCAATTAATAAAAGAATTCCACTAAGAGCATATGCCAGTCTGTTGCTACAACTACATCTACGTGTTGACGCACATAGCGAACCATAACTGTGCCAAAAGACATGGAAAGAGCAGCCAAAAGCATCAAGAATTCACCACTCTGAAGTGTACTTTGCCAGCTAAGAGAGGTGAATTGACTTTGTAAAAAGTTAAAATTGCCTGAAACTAACAAAGGTGCCACAAATTTATAGTTGTTATTATCACGATCGCTTTTTTCTTTAGCGGTATCTCCAGTACATTAGCTGCTGATACCTATAATAATTATCAAAATCATCAAGAACTAAACCAAGCTGCTACCTTAACCTATCAACGGAATCAATAAATTAGGTCATACTAAATCCGATTGGCAAAGGTAAGTGTAAGTAGTTCCACTTTCTGACTTCTATACGGGCGAACCGCCGTTCGCCCCTACCTGACTTCTAACTTTTTTACTATGTCATCATCTACTAAAATAATTCGTGGTTCATTTTTAGACTTTATTAACGATCCTTTTTATCAACCAGAGTCTGATAGCGTTCGCTATCTGAGCGATGGGCTACTTGTGGTAGAAAATGGCAAGATCGTAGCCTTGGGAAGTTATGAGGACTTGAAAAAACAATATGCCAATGATAAAATTGTTAGCTATCCAGACAAATTAATTACTCCAGGCTTAATCGATCTTCATGTTCACTATCCCCAAACGGAGATGATTGCTGCCTATGGAGAACAATTGATGCAATGGCTAGATCAATATGTTTTTCCTACAGAAGCCAAATTTAAAGATGCGGAACATTAAAAGCTCTTTCTTTAGAAGATAAAATCGGTAGTTTTGAACCAGGAAAAGAAGCCGATTTTGTAGTTTGGGATTTACAAGCTACACCTTTAATGAAACTGCGTAACCCTAATGCTAAATCTAAAAATCTTACAGAATTAGCTGAAAAAGCCTTTGCCATGATGGTTTTAGGGGATGAACGGCAGTAACAGCGACCTATGTTACAGGTGAAGCTGTGCAATTTTCGTAGGGATATAGAATAATATCTTCTTTATGATTCTGATGACTTGCCATAAAGTACGTCAATCAGCGATCGCTTTGTTGCCCCTGAAGATTCGGCTAAAGTAAATTCACTAATTTGAGTGCGCTTGGTTAGTTGTGTTAAATCTAGCTTAGTACATCTTTCCAAATGTTCGGCTTGCCTAAATAAAGATAGTTCTCAAACTAATGTATTAGCTAAAGAAGACTTCCCAAAGGTAAGCAATCGAGATAACCAGTTAGAGGGTTGAGGAGAAGATATGTTGTCGGATAATTGCTCCCATTTTAGATAGTTTTGCCAATTATTCTGCATATTTTTTGAAAAAGTAGCTATTATTACTGAAATTTGCTTTCGTCTATGTTGATTATATACAGTTTAATGAATTCATCAAAGTTATCAAGGCTATTTTTATTACCTGAATTTAGTAATAATTTTGCTACTGATGCTGATAACTCTTCTAGGGATAATGTTGATGTTTATAGAGAAATTTTGCTTAACTGAAAAGAGATTAATGGGAATATGCGGGTAGTCTCTGCAATACAGTAAGGATAAAGCTGAAAAAAGCAATTATTTGGAAGCTAATTTTACTGCAATTTGATTGCTCTTTTCGATTATCTTTTTAAACTCAATAGTAGTTAAATTACCTCGGTCTACAATTTTTTTACCATTAATAAAGCTATAGTCTACATAATCAGTTTGACAATAAATTAATGCAGCAACAGGGTCTTGTTGCGTCCCGACAAAACCAGGCTTATCTAGATTGACCGCAATAAAATCCGCTGCCATACCTGGTGCTAGATAGCCAATGTCGTTTCTGCCCAAAACCTTCGCACCACCTAAAGTAGCAATCTCTAAGGCATCACGGGCAGTCATTACCGAAGCATCTTCATCTCCGACGCGGGCAAGTAAAAAAGCTTGGCGGGCTTCATGAAATAGATTTGTGGCATCGTTAGAAGCAGCACCGTCAACGCCCAAGCCCACAGGAACATTTTTATTCAGCATTTTACGGATAGGTGCAATACCACTAGCCAAACGCATATTACTACAGGGACAGTGTGCCACTCCTGTACCAGTTTGACCAAACTTATCGATAGAGCGATCGCTTAACTTGACGCAATGAGCGTGCCAAACATCATCCCCCAGCCAGCCCACGGACTCGGCATAGTCTCCAGGAATCAGATTAAACTGAGACAAGCTATACTCCACATCCCCTTTAGTTTCTGCTAGATGGGTATGTAACCTTACCCCCGCATAACTCCGCGCCATCGCTGCCGATTCTCGCATTAGGTCTTGAGAGACGGAAAACGGCGAACAGGGAGCCAGAACTATCCGTAGCATAGAATGACGGTCATTGTTGTGATATTCTTCAATCAATCTTTGAGAATCTTTTAAAATATCTGCTTCTTTTTCAACTAAAGAATCTGGAGGTAAACCACCGTTGCTTTCCCCAACGCTCATACTTCCCCGACTGGCATAGAAACGCAAGCCAATATCTCCCACAGCCCGAATCTGTTCGTCAAGGGTGCAATCGTTAGGAAATAAATAATGATGATCGCTAGCAGTAGTACAACCTGATAGAATTAGTTCTGCTGCTGCCAATTGGGAACTATAATACATCCCTTCGGCAGTAAGATTAGACCATAGAGGATAATGTGCCGTTAGCCATTGAAACAAATCGCCATTTTGTCCTGCGGGAGTTACGCGAGTTAGATTTTGGAAGAAATGATGATGGGTATTGACTAGCCCAGGTAAAACTATATGCTTGTCTTGTAAATCTAATACTTCATCGGCAGTATCGGGTAATTCTTCTGTTGTCCCTACCCGTTCAATTACCTTATCTCTGACCAACAGCGCACCGTGACGAATTTCACGACGTTCATCGTTCATTGTTACTAGGGTATGAATATTTCTAACCAGTAAGGTAGGCATTTTATAAGGAATGAGGGATAAGGAACAAGGAACGAGAAACGATAAGTATATACAAATTTTAGTAGAGATATTGCGATCGTAATTTGCATTTTGTATATTGTGTCTTCCTTTTATAGATCATGCTCTTGTATTATTGATCTGAGATGACGCTCAATTGGTTGTATGGATTCAATCTCATCATTACTATAGCCACCTATTGCTTGAAATTTTCGAGCTAAAACAAGAAGCCGAGATTCATAAGATCCTAATGTTGAATTATAAGCTTTAACAGTATCGTCGAGCTTTTTACGGACAGTAATCAAATGTCCTGTAAATTTGATAAATCTTTCATGTAGTTCTCGACCTAAATTACCAATTGCTAGAGCGTTTTCTGCAACCTGTTCCTGCCTCCAACCATATTCTATAGTTTTTAATAGTGTAATTAAAGTTGTCGGTGTCGCTAAAATAACTTTTTTTCTATGCCAAACTCAATGAGTCTCGGATCTTGTTGAAGGGCAGCACTAAAAAACACCTCACCAGGTAAAAACATAATTACAAATTCAGGCGTTCGATCAAATCTTTCCCAATAGTTTTTGTCGCTTAATTTACTAATATGAGTACGAATATGTTTAGCATGATTTTTTAAACACTCAAGCTGTATTGACTCTTCTTGTGCTTCCACAGCTTCTAAATAGGCTTTTAAAGGAGCTTTAGAATCTACAATTATTTGTTTTTTACCAGGAAGCTTAACAATTAAGTCTGGTCGAAGAGAACCATCTTCAGTATGAACAGTTTCCTGGGTGCTGAAGTCGCAATGCTCTTGCATTCCTGACATTTCTACCACACGCTTTAACTGCATTTCTCCCCATCTACCGCGAACTATAGGCTGACGTAAAGCTTTTGATAAATTAGCGGTTTCAGTTTGCAGTTGATATTGAGCATCAACCACAGACTTTAATTGTTCTGAAATTTTACCTTTATCCTCTTTTCGAGAATTTTCAATTTCTTTAATTTGCCTATTGAATGCTTCTAGCGAGCTACTTAAAGGGGAAACTAAACTGTCTAATTGATTATGAGACGACTGATGTATATTGGCAAAAGTTTCTTTGGCTGCTTCAATAAATTGCTGATTGTTATGGTGTAAAGCTCTAGAAGATAAAACTTCAAAAGTTTCCGTAAATTTCTGTTCTATGTTTTCAAGTAAAGCTGATTGTTCCTGTATCGATCTTTGTCTGTCTTGTAATTCGGTAGTTAAACTAGATAAATTTGCTGTTAAATTCGTCTTTTCTTCTTGAAGTTCTTTGTTTCTGCTTCTTTCTTTTTCTAGATCTTGTCTCAAATGATTTAATTGTTCTTTCTGCGCGTTAGCTGCTGCACTTTTCTGATTAGCTAATTCTATCTCTTCTCTATAGAATCCATTTGAGATCTTTTGGGCGATCGCGTAGAATCAAGGCAAAGTAGAGAAATTTAAGTAAGCTGGGGCAAGAAATGGGATATTCAAGCGATTTGACAGATAAAGAGTGGAAAATTATTGAGCCGTTGTTA
>JBBSPC010000075.1:0-23585 GCA_038259125.1 Chroococcales cyanobacterium
AATATTGTTAACTGCTTGAGGATCGATAATTGCCATAATGGCTTTTAATTGGAAATATGCTGATGAATGCTGATAATCCTTAATTAATTGAATTAGCTGTAGGTGACGGCGATCATAAGATTTGGTTTGATTAACCAGATCGAGAATCTCCCATAATTGTGCCAAATAAGATAATGATTTTGGAGCGTGTGACCAAGAATTTAAAATCAGATAAAAACAATAGCTTAAAATGGTATTGAATTGTCCCTCAGCCGAAGAAATAATTTTCTCCAATGCCTTAGATGCTGTTTGATCGACGTTTCTTCCCTGAATTAATAAGTTTTTAAATTCCTGAATTACTTCGGGGGGAGATTTTGTGTTCACACACTGCAATAAGTATTCATAGACAATATTGCTTGCCCGGTCAACTGGTTGAGCCGAATTATTTATATTTTTAATCACAGGCAGAAAAGAAATATATAAACTCCTGCCACATCTTAACCTTAGATAATCTGAATTAGAGAAAAGTCTGCTTGACCAAAATGAACGCTAAAGGCTACCTATAAGTTTTCTAGGCATTTAACCAGCCATGAAGCCCGATCATCGGCTACTGTTTCATAATGGGAAAAAAGAATTGAAAATCTTTGCTCTAAATAAGGCTTAACTTTACTACATAGCCCAATAGTTCGGACAGTTTTGACAAAAGCTTGCAAAGCTTAATTTATCGTTGATTATTTCAGTCGAAAGTAAGGCTAAAATACCTATTTTTCGGTATCTATTAAATTTTGTCCGAACCATTGTTTAATTAATGCTGTAAAAATTCCATCAAGATTTTACTCGATAGTTGTTAGTATGTACACTCAAAACACTGAGTTACTCTAGTAGCCCAAAAGTAAATTTAGGTATTTTTCTTTGTAAATAACACCATGAGCATCTATTTTTCTTTGTCGCAACTCCGTACAATTCTCAAGACAAATTTAATCGCTCTTAGTTCTAATGTTGCGGATGACTCTGTAGTCGGTATTACTACAGACAGTAGAAATGTCAAACCTGGAGAAATATTTATTGCCTTGGTGGGAAAAAATTTCGATGGTCATAATTTTGTCGCCACAGCGGTATCTCAAGGCGCGATCGCCGTCATCATTTCTCAATCTCAAATCTCCTCAGATATTCCCCAGTTCGTTGTCCAAGATACCCTCAAAGCCTACCAGCAAATAGCTCAGTGGTGGCGCGATCGCTTTGATATTCCTGTAATTGGCATTACGGGTTCAGTGGGCAAAACTAGTACTAAAGAATTGGTTAGTGTCGTTTTAAGTACTCAGGGAAAAGTATTAAAAACCGAGGCAAACTTCAATAACGAAATCGGCGTACCTAAAACTCTGTTACAAATCACCCCAGAACATAGCTATGCCGTAATTGAAATGGCAATGCGAGGCGAAGGAGAAATCGCTTTATTAGCAGATATTGCCCGTCCGACTATTGGCATCATCACTAATGTAGGAACGGCTCATATCGGCAGATTAGGCTCAAGAGAAGCGATCGCCAGAGCCAAATGTGAACTCTTGGCACAAATGCCTAACTCTAGTGTGGCGATTTTAAACTACGATAATTCCTTACTCATGGACACTGCTGCTACTGTATGGCAAGGGAAAACTATTACCTACGGTTTAACGTCAGGAGATATCCAAGGCGAAGTTATAAATGGCGACACTTTAAATGTCTTAGGTAAGAATCTACCTTTACCCCTATCAGGAGAACATAACACCAGTAACTATCTGGCTGCGATCGCTGTTGCTCAAGTTTTAAACATCGATCTGACACCTTTAATAGCAGGGTTAAAAGTAGAATTACCCCAAGGGCGATCGCGTCGCTATGATTTACCTAATGATCTAGTTGTTCTCGACGAAACTTACAACGCAGGTTTAGAGTCGATGCTGGCTGCATTACAGATGCTCAAACAAACCCCAGGTAAGCGTCATATTGCCGTCTTAGGCACAATGAAAGAATTAGGAGAACATTCTCCTCAGCTACACCGTCAGGTAGGGGAAAAGGCACTGGAATTAGATTTAGACCTGTTGCTGATATTAGCTGATGAAGCTGCAACCCAAGAGATTGCCAGGGGTGCAGAGAAAATAACTACAGAATGTTTTAGCGATCGCGCTACCTTAACTAGTAAATTAAAAGAAGTGATGCGTTCGGGCGATCGTATTTTGTGTAAAGCTTCTAATTCAGTCGGTTTAAACAAAGTTGTAGACGAGTTAATTTCTGACAATGAAGGAGTAGCCAAACAATTAGAGATTACAGAATCGATTATGAGTGAAGATCGTAATGTATTAAAAAAGCTGGCAGAATAAACGATCGCAATCTTATCTTGTTCGATTCCAACCAATCTCTAATGCCTTCTCAAACCTCAAACGATCATATTGATTGGATCGAAAATGATTTGTTTGAGTTTCAGTAATCTTAAAAAGTTTTAACGTTATGGTTCGGCGCTCGCGACCTATTCTATGCAACTTATATTCACTCTAAATAATCTGGGTAACAGACGCTATGTGTTTTGGTTTGCCGAACGAGCATCTTTAGAATTAATAACTGAGTAAGAATATAAAGTTTATTGTTGTCAATTCCGAATATATTGCGATAGACTAAATACATAAACGATATATCGCGATATATCAATAAAAAGAAAAAGAGTTAAGTATGTTCAAACAATTTTATTCACGCAGTCCCTTGCCAGCATGGGCAGGCGAAGGATCTGGCAATCTATTCTTCTTGCTCAGGTAAAGCGTGAGATTTACAAGCTTCTTGCAGAGGAGTAAGCGGGAGGTTGTTATGTTTTGAGGAAATGAATGTGAGTCGTTTATTTCGTAAATACCACCGTTGGCTTGCGATCGTCTGCGCATTACCGCTACTTCTGACCGTCCTGACCAGAATGCTTTTTCCCATAACTAAAGCATTCGATCGGCGTCAACTCGTAGGCTTTCTCATCCATCTCCATACGCTAGAAACCTTTGGATTAGAAAGTTTCTTTCCCATTATTAATGGGTTTGGGTTGTTAGGGTTGCTCGTTACAGGTATTTATATAACCAATCTGTTTCGAGAACGGCGTTTTCCCTCAAATCCACATGATTAAGAAACACCTGTAGAGAAAAGTTTGAGAACTGCCTACTAGAACAAGCTCGAATCGCCCGCCAATAGGTGCAAACATCGCCAGCGGTTTGTTTTGCACACTCGGTATGGTTGTGATTCCGTGCAGGCTTAGTTTTAGCAACGGAAAAATTTTGAGCGTTAAGGCTGAAAAGCTCACAGCATAGTAGTTGTAACTAATCAGCCTTAGCTTTTTACCCTTATCGCCTCAGCACCAGTCGTAGACTTTGCTCATGATTATTTTTCGCCACGAGTGAGATCGATCATTTGCTCTAGCTTTTCCAGAATCTTAAGGTAGCATCATTGATGTCATGCAAATTGTTAGACGAACATAACTAGACGGTTTGACCGCCATCGACCACCAGGGCGTGTCCGACGACGAAGGAGGACGCATCCGAACATAGCCAGACGACGGCATTGGCGATCTCTTCGGGCTGACCCATCCTTCCAATTGGCTCCTCCGCGATTACCTGTTCGCGTCCTTCAGCAGTGCCGCCAGTGAAGCGATCCATCATCGGTGTTTTAATGTAACCGGGGGCAACGGCGTTGACGCGGATGTTCTGCGAGGCGTAGTCGAGAGCCGCCGCCTTGGTGAGTCCGATCACGCCATGTTTCGCAGCGGTGTATGCGGCTCCGCCCTTGATGCCTATGACGCCAGCACCCGATGATGTGTTCACGATCGCGCCGCCCCCTTGCTTAAGTAGCAGAGGGATTTCGTGCTTCATGCACAGAAAAACGCCACGCAGGTTGATGTCTACGATTCGATCCCACTCTTCCTCTTCGATTTCCGCTGTTGCTGCTTTCTTCTGCTCCACACCGGCGTTGTTGAAAGCAAAGTCCAGTCGCCCGAAGGTCTCGATGGTCTTGTCCAGAGCCTTTTTCACGTCCTCGGTTCGCGTCACGTCGCACTTGACGGCGATCGCTCGTCCGCCGAGATCTTCGATCATACGCGCCGTTTCTTGATTGCCCTGTTCTGAAACGTCTGCAACCACCACCGCCGTACCTTCACGGGCAAACGCCAGTGCCGTAGCTCGACCGATGCCGTTCGCTGCTCCGGTCACAAACGCAACCTTTCCTGTGTAGTTTCCATTATCGTTCGTTGTCATTTTTTACTCCTTGCGTTATTAATTTGAGAATTCTTTATCGGGATTTCTACGATTTATTGTCAGGTAGTGAAGCCAAGGACTTGCATCTTGATTCCCAAAAATTCCAGTTACGGAGATTACTTGGGGTATTGCTCATCGCTAACCTTTTCCATCCAGTCCACGAGCTTGCCGTTGAGCGCTTCCTGAATGGCAATGTGCGTCATCGCCGTCGTTGCTGTGGCACCGTGCCAATGCTTCTCACTTGGCGAGAACCAGATCGTGTCTCCTGGTCGAATTCGCTCGATCGCTTCGCCCCAGCGTTGTGCAAGTCCGCAGCCAGTCGTCACGATTAGGGTCTGTCCCAAAGGGTGGGTATGCCATGCTGTCCTAGCACCAGGCTCGAACGTGACACTAGCACCAGATGTGCGTGCTGGATCGCGTGCCTCGAATAGGGGGTCAATGCGTACAGTGCCAGTAAAATACTCGTCCGATCCTTTGGTGGAAGGCTGTGAGCCACTTCTTTTGATGTCCATTTTTTCTCAAACAAAAATCCACAATGCTTACAAAAAGCCAAAATCATTTTTAATTGCTTTAGCTTCATTTTAGGAATCTTAAAGAGCAAACGATAGAACGATAGTCTAAGATCGTTGTACAATCCTGCAAACTTTAAAATGAACACTGCCAAAATGGGTGAAAAATCCAATATAAATTTAATGAACGACCCGCAGGCAAAGCGCGAAGCAGACAGGGCGCAAGCCAATAGAGACGAACTGACCGAGCGCATCTCACGAGCTATCCGTAATGATGGGAAGATTGAGCCACTGAAAGGATTGCACCTCTACCGTATCTCCTCACCTTCGGAATGCATTTATAGTGTCTCTGTTCCTGCTTTTTGTGCGATCGCTCAGTGCAGTAAAGAAGTCTTTTTGGGCAGCGATCGCTTTAAGTACGACCCCATGCATTATTTACTGGCTACGGTCGAACTGCCGATTGTCAGCCAAATTTTGGAAGCGTCACAGGAGCAACCGTTTCTTGCCCTTCGCCTCGATCTCGATGCCACCCTGGTCGGTTCAGTTATGGTCGAGGCAGGCTATCCCCCACCACAAAAAAGCTCCAATGTAAAAGCGATCAACGTGAGTCCATTGGATGAAGCACTGCTGGATGCCACAGTCCGTCTCGTTAGGATTCTGGACGCGCCTGCCCAAGCTCGGGTTCTGATGCCACTGGTCGCCCAGGAAATCACTTACCGACTCCTGACGGGAGAGCAAGGAAGTCGGCTCCGTCATATTGCCGTTATGGGTGGCTACACCCACCCTATTGCTAGAGCCGTCGAGCGACTTCGTAAAGACTTTAACCAGACGCTTCGGATTGAAAATATTGCACGAGAGTTTGGCATGAGTGCCTCAAGCTTCCACCATCACTTTAAGTCTGTCACGGCAATGAGTCCGTTGCAGTTCCAGAAGCAACTGCGGCTTCAGGAGGCTCGCCGTCTGATGCTGGGGGAAAACCTTGATGCGACCAGTGCTGCCTACCAAGTGGGGTACGATGATGCCTCGCACTTCAACCGAGAGTACAAGCGACTCTTTGGTACACCACCGATGCGCGATGTGGAACGACTGAGAGAAGCTGCTAGAGGGACTACTAGATCGAGATTATGACTAAAAATACGCTCTAACCCAGGCTTGCTTCGCTTTAATCACTGGCAGTGACGGATTAGCTAGTCCAGTATAACCAGGAAATTCAGGCATCGCGTAACCCGTCTGAGTATTTCGATCCTCAGCTACCCTTTCATTGGGTAGAACTTCACCTTCGATAACGATTTTAGAACGAGCGATCGCCTTTTACTTGATGCTCGCGCAATCAACTAGCTCGACTGGCTTGCCCCGAAGACCACCCGCAACACAAAGCTCGTCAAAACCGAATTGAAAAAAGAAGTTGCTAAATTGCTTTTTAGAGATGAAATATTGCGTATGTAATTTCTCATCCTACTAAAGTTTATTTGAAACTTGAGAATTTGTATAATGGCTCAAGATGATCTTTATCGAAATTTTGAGAATAAAATAGGCGAAAAAAGAGGGATAAAGTTCAATCATCCCCCTCTTGTTAAATATTGGGTTTGTAAAAGGTATTAACTAATTACATTACTTGTTCTACTTCAACAATTTCAGGAATTTTCTCTCTTAGACGGCGTTCGATACCCATTTTGAGGGTCATTGCCGAACTAGGACAAGAACCGCAAGCACCCTGAAGTCTTAATTTCACAATAGGGCCTTCGATTTCGGCTAATTCGACGTTGCCGCCGTCAGCCATAAGATAAGGACGTAGTTCGTCTAAGACGGTTTCTACGTTATCTTGAGTTAATGCTAATGACATAATTTACTCAGTTGATTTATTTGTCTTACTATTATCTGATCCTAGCGCGATATTACAACGCTTGGTACGATTTGCTAATTGCCTTTGCTAAGCAACTGCTGCGGGTTCTAACAACTTAGTTTGAGAGAAGCTAAACTCAGTAGTAATTTTGTCGTTATCTGGATCGATAGATTCAATAACCTGATGTTTGGGAACATAATAGTTACCCAACTTTTCGTAACTTTCGTTAAACTCGCGTTTAGCTTTTAAATCATTGGTTTTCGAGTCACGGAAAATTGCGTTATAACCAGTAGAAATATAGCCTTCTCCAGTGTCCAAACTTTCGTTGGTGTTAATCACAAAAGCCATAGGTCCCATGACACGGCTAACCTGAGAAATTTCTGTGCCGCGAATTTTGTAGTTAGACCCCATAGAGTCGCCCTTAACCAAAATTTCTACTGCACCAGAAGTATCTTCTTCTCCTAGAGTAAAAGTACTTTTACCGTGGGCATTTTCAAAGGTATTGCGCTTGCGATGGGTAATCACATCTCTCATGTGGTTGTAGACGCTTTCAGATACTTTCTCGTCTTCGATACCAGTAACTTCTACCGACAAATCATGATTGACTTTAATATCGGCTGTATATACTTCCTCTCCCTGTTTTAGCTCTAGCTTGGTAGTGTAACCAGGGAAGTTACTATCCCAAGTGTAACGGTTTTCGTAGGCTACGCGAAAGCGATCGCGTGCGGTGTTATCTGACATAATTTACTATTTTAACTTTTATTACTCTTCGTGATCTAGTTTAAGAAAATTTGCACCCAATTCACAGTAAGCACTCGAAGAAATTTCAATTAACTCAAAATCGCTGAATTAGTATTGCTCAAAACATAGCTTTTGCTGGCGATCGGGTAACTTAAAAGAAGAGACGTTTTAGAGGAAGCCAAATGCAGTTTCATACATCTAGCTTTAATTTAGATAGTCCTGAATCCTGGCTGATTTTACTAATATATAGCGGATTTTGGGTATACAGTTATTATTCCCTAGTAATTTTTTTAATTCATATTCGTAAACAAAATAATCTAATAAAAGATCTCGAAGCGGAAGAAAATCCTTGAGAGATTTTTTGCCGATGCTCATTTTTTAAATCAAAAATTAATACTTTTAACTTTTGACTTGCTCAATCAAGGATTCAAGAGATTTTTGCAAGTAGTTCTAGGTTACAAAAACAGTAACGTTGCCCCATTTTAAAATTGCAGCAGACATACTAGAGGCGTTGATTAATTGTTATCTATTACTAATCAATGTTAATTAAAGATGCTCGCGTAACGCAAATTATTTTTCTCAGTTTATTTCTATGTTTAGGCGTTAGCACTAGGGATTGGACAGTACAGCCTGACTTAATTCTGGTTGTAGTTGCTAGCTGTTTAGTTACCCAGTGGTTGCTATCGGCGGTGGTGGAATATGCCAAACGAAGCAGAGAATACACCCTGGCTAATATTTACAGTGAATTAAATATCTTAGTTAGTCCCAAAGTATTAATATCTCTGCGTAGTGCCTTAATTACTTCGTTGGGTTTATGTCTACTACTGCGGAGTAATAGCCCTCAGACAATGATGATTGCTGGTTTTCTGGCTATTTCTAGTAAGTTTATTTTCCGTCATTACAACAAACACTTTTTTAACCCCGCTAACTTTGGCATTATCGCTGCGATTACCCTCACTAATGATGCTTGGGTTTCCCCTGGTCAATGGGGAACAGACTGGTGGTATTTATTGCTGTTTCTGGGTTTAGGTGGTGTTGTCTTAAAGCAAGTTGGTCGTTGGGATACCTCGATCGCATTTCTCCTTGCTTACGGCACTTTAGAAGCAGCGCGCAACCTGTGGTTGGGTTGGAGTTGGGATGTCTGGCAGCATCAGTTTATGAGTGGTAGTCTGTTGCTGTTTGCCTTATTTATGCTGACCGATCCGCGCTCAATTTCTAATTCCAAGACAGGTAGGTTATTTTGGAGTATGGCGATCGCACTTTTGACCTTCATTCTGCAACATTATTTCTATCTGTCTACAGCAATTTTCTGGTCGTTGTTTATCATTTCTCCTCTAACAGTTTTGTTAGACATGATTTGGTCTGCACCAAGGTTTAGCTGGCAAAAATCTTCATTGACAATTTCGTAGGTTGGGTTAGCTGTTAATCAAGTCAACTTAACAGCTAACCTAATTGGGCTTTAGCGTAACCCAACAAAATAATTTATTTTCGCCCCCTACCCCCAATTCTGGGGGAATAAGAATAATTGCTATGAAAATACTTAGAGTTTTATTTTCCTGTTTATTGACAGGTGCAATCTTCATTTTCGGCATCAAACCCGCATTGGCTTTTTGTGGTTTTTATGTAGCTAAAGCCGATAGCAGCCTCTATAACCAAGCTTCTCAGGTAATCATTGCTAGGGATGGACGACGCACTGTTTTAACTATGTCCAATGACTATCAGGGCGAGGTCAAAGACTTTGCGATGGTTGTCCCTGTGCCAGTGGTTTTAAAAAAGGAACAGGTTCATGTGGGAGAAGCAAAAATCTTGCAAAGGCTAGATGATTTTAGTGCGCCTAGATTAGTTGAATATTTCGATGATGATCCTTGTGAAGCTAGAGCTTATGAAGGTCTATCGAGGTTAATGAATATACCACAGGCAGCATCACCCATCCAAAAAAAAGCAGCAGCAGATTTAGGAGTCACAGTAGAAGAACAGTTTAGCGTCGGAGAATATGACATTGTAATCCTTAGTGCCAAAGAATCTGATGGCTTGGAGACGTGGCTGATTCAAAATGACTATAAGATTCCCAACGGTGCCAAAGAATTACTCCAGCCTTATATTCGGCAAAATCTGAAGTTCTTTGTCGCGAAAGTTAATCTAGAGGAATTTGACAGCAATGGTTTTGAGAAACTTAGACCAATTTCTATCGCTTTTGAATCGCCTAAATTTATGTTACCGATTCGTTTAGGTATGATGAATGCCAATGGCGAGCAAGATTTGATTATTTATGTGCTTTCACCCAAAGGACAGGTTGAACTTACTAATTACCGCACTGTGAAAGTTCCTTCTAATAGCGAAGTGCCTGAATTTGTCAAAGAGGAGTTTAAAGGCTTTTATACTGCCATGTTCCAAAAGTCTTATGAAAAGGAAAATAGACAGGTAGCTTTCTTGGAATATGCCTGGGATATGGGAAGCTGCGATCCTTGTTCGGCTGAACCTTTGAATCAACAAGAATTAAAAGAAGCTGGGGTATTTTGGTTAGATCAAGAAAATGCAAATAATCGTTGGGGTGGTAGTAATGTATTTATTACCCGTCTTCATGTACGCTACAGTCGAGACAAATTCCCTGAAGATCTGAAATTTCAGTCAACAGGCGATCGCAATTTGTTCCAAGGCAAATATGTAATTCGTCATCCCTATGAAGGAAAAATTACCTGTGATGTTGGCAAGGAATATCGACAGTCAGTCAAAGAAAGACAAGAGCGTGAAGCTAAGTCTCTTGCCAGTTTAACAGGCTGGAAAATTAAAGATATTCGCGATCGCATTAATTTTGTTGAAGCTGAACCCTTTCCCTGGTGGGAAGATCTTTGGAATCGTTAAATTTACGCTTGATGTGAATTAAAAATGCTCAGTCTGAAATTTATCTGTAAAACCATAATTTATTCCTGGGGGAACTTTCCCCCAGACCCCCTACGTGACGACCCTCCCCAAACCCCTTCCGTAAAAGTTAAACTAGGGCTTTTGCTCAACTAAATTTGCTTAGGCTTAAGCTCTAAAAAAATCTTTTTACCTTCAAAATATTAATATTTTATATTTCTTCTACCTTCTTTAAGAATTTTGGGTTGATGGTCAAAAAACGTCTTAATGAACATTCCCTTGCTAGGGCAGCGTTCCTTTGCGCCTGACGGCGACGCAGGGTCTGCCCTCTAACGGCGACGCGGTGTCTCACCGCTAGTTTACATTAAACGTAATTTATTAAGTAATAAGTAATAAATAGTAGAACAGGACGATCTCGATCTCTAAAATTAGAATGTGTCTAAGGCAATGTAACTTAAACAGTTTAATAATTACCGATCAATGTTAAATGCAAAATGGAAGATTTTATCGGCATCAGATATACCCCAGGAATTTATTGCAGGGGTGGCAAAAATTATGAGCAGAAATTCTCAGTATGCTGCTCAACTGCTCTGGCAGAGGGGAATCCAAGATTTAGATTGTTTGGCTAGATTTCTCGATCCTGCTCAATATCAACCTAGTAGTCCTAGTGATTTTGGCTTAGAAATGGAGTGGGCGATTGCTCGTTTACAGCAGGCTCGCGATCGCTCTCAAAAGGTTACAATCTGGGGGGACTTTGATGCGGATGGTATTACTTCTACTAGCGTTTTGTGGGATGGACTAGGACAGTTTTTTGCACAATATCTGCAGCTTAATTACTATATTCCCAATCGAATTACCGAGTCCCATGGTTTAAATAATTCTGGCATAGCTAGACTAGCAGAGGCAGGAACAAAGTTAATTGTCACCTGCGACACGGGCAGCACAAATTTAGCAGAGATTGAATATGCAACGGATTTAGGTATTGATATCATCGTCACCGATCATCATACTTTGCCTGAAACTCGTCCCGAAGTAACAGCAATTATCAATCCTCGTTATTTAGCACCCGATCATCCTTTATATAATCTTTCTGGGGTAGCAGTGGCATACAAACTGGTTGAAGCTTTATATACAGCTTTGCCCGATGTCCCCCAGCAGCCGTTAGAGAATTTATTAGATCTAGTTGCCATCGGTCTAATTGCCGACTTAGTAGAGCTAAAAGGAGACTGTCGCTATTTAGCACAGGTGGGAATTAAGCAGCTACAAAAACAGGTCAAAGCAGAGACTATGACTCGCCCAGGAGTGGCTAAATTACTTGATTTATGCCGTCGAAATGGCGATCGCCCTACGGATATTTCTTTTGGCTTAGGGCCGAGAATTAATGCTGTTAGCCGTATTCATGGTGATGCTAGTTTTTGTGTAGAATTGCTTACCAGTCGTGATGCTCAAAAATGCAGCCAGCTAGCAGAAGAAGCAGAATTGGCTAATACTCGGCGTAAATCTTTGCAAAAGGACACCATCAAACAGGTTACTAAAAAGTTAGAGCAATTAGATTTATCTACCACCTCAGTAATTGTCCTCGAAGATCCTCAGTGGCAGGGTGGAGTCTTAGGCTTGGCTGCGGGACAAATTGCCCAAGAATATGGTCGTCCCACGGTTTTGTTAAGTAGCGGTGATAGCAACATCGTAGGGGCGAACAGCCGTTCGCCCCTACAAGATGATGGCGAGAACAATTCACAGGTAATGGCAAGAGGTTCGGCAAGATCGGTCAACTGCATCGATCTGTATAAATTAGTTAAATCACAGTCCGATTTACTCCATCGCTTTGGGGGACACCCTTTTGCTGCGGGATTGAGTCTGCCCTTAGCTAATCTAAATTTGTTTAAGCAAGGAATCAACCAGCAACTACGACAGCAAGTTGACGTTACAGCCATGATGCCTCAAATCGAGGTCGATTTAGTAGTTACAGTGGCGGATTTGGGAGAAGATTTATTTAATGAATTAAGACAGCTTGAACCCTATGGCATGGGTAATCCTATTCCCAAGTTATTAATTAAAAACTGCTGGTTTAAAAATGCTTGGCATAATAATAAAGACAGGCGTGGGCAACAGGTTCAATATATCAAGACTACCTTTAATATCTGGGATGATTCAACTAATCAGGGGTTTCCTGGTCTTTGGTGGGGACATTATAAAGACGAAATACCCGTCACGGGAAAATGTGAAGCGATCGCCGAATTGGATTTTAATACCTACAGTAAACAGCATGAAATTAGATTAGTCGCGGTACGTCTAATGTCAGAAAGTTCTTTAAGCAATTCTACTTTTGAATTAGCACCTTCGGTAATAGATCGTCGTTTTGCGCCTCAAGAATTAGACAGCTTAGAAGTACCCTTATCTCAGGTAAGTATCCTACAACAGTGTCCCAACAACTGGGGTGATATTCGCTTTTCGTACCATCAGGCAGTAAATCGCGATCGCTCTTTAGTTCTTGCCTATACATCCGAGCGATCGCCAAATGCTATAGAAGTTTGGCAGCAGTTAGTAGGTATTGCTAAATATTTGAGCCGTACTGAAAAACACGTAACTAAAGCTCAAATACAAGCAAAATTAAATTTAAGCAACTATAGTTTTAATCTAGGATTGCAGGCTCTTAAAACGTTAGGTTTTCAATGCCAAATAAAAGATAATTTATATCAGTTTGCCTTTGAAGAAAATCTTGATGCCAATCTGAATAATCAAATAGATATTTTTTTGTTAACCATAGAAGAAGAAAACTTTCAACGTCAATACTTTTACCAAGTCCCCTTGCCAACAATTAATCGACAACTGTCTCACCGTTCGCCCCTACATTAGTTGTCACTATTGCGATAGACTTCTTCAGCAACTCTTTTTAGCCTTCTTAACTGTGCCTGCATATCTTTTTTGGTTAGGTTGACTGCAAATTTGTTAAATCCCCAGCTAACAATAGGGTTAGGTATAGCAAATTCAAAACGATTTAAGAGAAATGTACCATCTTTAGTGGGTTGACATTCCCAGCGATCGCGTCCTTTGAAAAAACCATCAAATTCCCAGACAATTAGACCTGGTTCTTTTTGGATCACAACGCTTCTAAGACTTGGCTGTAATAGAGGAATTTTAAGCGTAAAACGACTCAGGCTGCCTACAGTCGTACTCCAAACGCCAATTGGTTCACACTTTAGCATGGGATTTAGCCAACGGTGCATTAATTTTAAGTCCGTTATGCATTCTTCAGTGATTACCGAACTGGCTTTGATTTTAATAGATTGTTCAAAAATTTGAGGAGATGCCATAGGTTTAATCGAAAATACGAATATGAATCCAATAAGAAATGTAAGTACTATTTATTTTTAGATAATCAGCCAGTTTTTGTAAAATCAGACACTATGAAATAATTTTAATTTTGGGAAAAGTAGGAAAATATTAAGTTTAAACTCAGCCAATTAGCTGAAAAAGAGCTAAGAACATTAATTTTTTAAGCATCTAGGATTTAATTTGGCATAATTATTGCAGAAAATATACTTACTTGTGAAAATAACAAGACATCTGTATTGATTCCCGCTACTATTTATGGCGAGAATAACTAGATGAATTGAAACTAAACAAACATGATACAAATACTTAGTAATATTTCGTCGCTAGATCCTTTGCTGCTGGCACAGGCACAGGCAAATTCTGTACAGCAACTTCAGTCCCAATTAGGAGTTGATATCTGGAGCTTTGTTAAAGCACTTCTTATCTTAATTGTCGGCTGGATTATAGCCATTATTGTCAAAGGAGTTGTTAAAAAGATACTTAACAGCACCGATATAGATAATCGAATTGCTGCTGCTGTTGTTGGACAAAGAGGCGCAGAGTCTTTTCCCATTGAAAGCTGGATTGCCAACCTATGCTTCTGGCTGATACTGCTATTTGTCATTGTAGCTGCTTTAAATACGCTCAATTTGCAAGCGGTATCTGGTCCTTTAAATACGCTCTTAGACCAAATAACAGGCTTTATTCCCAAAATCATTGGGGCAGCCTTTTTACTGGGTATTGCCTGGTTAGTAGCAACTATTGTCAAAACAATAGTTACTAGAGGATTGGGCGCGTTGAATATAGAGCGGCGTTTAGGCTTAGATTCGTCAGACACTGGCGATTTTTCCTTAACCGATACTTTAGGCAATGCCCTATATTGGCTGATCTTTCTTCTGTTCCTCCCTGCAATACTTAATGCTTTGCAGCTAAATGGAACTCTTGAGCCAGTTCAAGGAATGCTCAATGAGATTTTGGCACTATTGCCGAATATTTTAGGGGCAATTATTATTGCAGCTGTATTTTGGTTTGTGGCAACTATTGTTAAACGCATTGTTTCCAACTTATTAGCTGCTACTGGCGTAGATAACATCGGTCGTAAAGTCGGGCTAGGGCGTACTACAGGAAGCCAGTCTCTATCTTCAATTATTGGCACGATAGTTTTTGTACTGATTTTAATTCCAGGTATTATTTCTGCATTACAACAGTTACAGATTAGTGCTATCTCCGAACCAGCTACTGATATGCTGAATCAAGTCTTAGACTTGATTCCCAAACTATTTGCAGCAGCTGTAGTTCTGGCTTTCTTTTACTTTGCGGGGCAGTTTGTATCTGAGTTTGTTAGCAATATTCTGACTAATATTGGCTTTAACAACTTGTTGCAATGGCTAGGAATATCTAGTACCACAACTGGTACGGGCTTTCCTCCTCCAGGGTCACAACCTTTAGATAGACCAACAGAATTAGGTTTGGCTAGCGAGCAACCTACTAGAATTCAAACTGGACCTAGTGTAAGTTCTAAAACACCTTCGGAGTTAGTTGGCTTGCTTTGCTGGGTAGCAATCATGCTGGTTGCTACCCTAACAGCCGTAAATATTTTAGGTATCCCTGCTTTAGAAGATGTCTTTCGCGTCATTTTAGCGATCGCCGGTCAAGTCTTGATTGGTGTAGTTGTATTTGCTATTGGTTTATATCTAGCAAATTTAGCTTACAGACTGATCATCGCTTCAGGAACTACTCAATCTCGTTTACTGGCTCAATCTGCTCGCGTTGCGATTATCACTCTTGTAGGTGCGATGGCGTTAAACCGCATGGGAATTGCTCCTAATATCGTTA
The DNA here is from genome assembly GCA_038259125.1 of Chroococcales cyanobacterium. Taxonomy (GTDB): domain Bacteria; phylum Cyanobacteriota; class Cyanobacteriia; order Cyanobacteriales; family Xenococcaceae; genus Waterburya. The sequence continues at coordinate 15,336 of JBBSPC010000075.1, forward strand.
ATCTGGCTTTTGGCTTGATTCTAGGGGGAATTGCTGTGGCGATCGCCCTAGCATTTGGCTTAGGTGGTCGAGAAGTCGCCAGAGAAGAACTCAAATCTTGGGTTAATTCTTTTAAAGGTAAATAATTTAGCGTTGAATTTAGATTCAATGACTTAATTTTGGTTTGATCGTGGCTTCTGGTATTAAACTACTGGAAGCTTTTTAATTAATATTTGACGTTACGCATTTAATCTGACTGCTGTGACTACTGTGACGGGGTGACGGGAAGCAACTACGCAGGTAGCAAATCTCTCTCGCAGTCCCCCAGTCTCACAGTCCCCAAGTCTTACAGATCGATGAGTGCGTAACATCAGTAATTAATATTCATAAGTGCTGCCTGTATTTTGCCCAATAGTAATATATGCAAATTTTCTACATTGAGATGGCTGTACTGCTTTTCTTCCTCGGTAATCAGCAACAGCAAAAGCGGAATTTTAAAACCTTGGAGATATTCCACTAACTTTTTTCTCTCTTCGTCCCAATCAATAAAAATACAAATACAGCCACTCAACATTGATATTCTCTCTATTAGCGCAGCACTTAAATAAGCAAAAGTTTTATCCTGACAAGCCGTAACCCCTGCTAAAATCTCCAGCATTTGTTCGCTACTGCCCAAACCTCTACCGCTCGTAAAGCAATAGGATTCTATGCCCACAAACATCAGATCTAACAATGATTCTTGGGTATGGAGATCCCAGGCAAAAGATGCTGCTACAGAGATGGCTTCTTCGAGTATTTCGCTTTGGCTTGGGGATTGGAAAGTATCCAGCACCAGGGCGTGACGCACAAAATACTCGCTTTTTTCTTCCTTAACTACTGGTTTGCCTGTTTTTGCCCAGCTTTGCCAATGAATTTTACGTAGAGGATCACCTGGACGATAATCTCGCAAAGAGACAAACTCTTCTGAATCGCCTACGGAAGAAGCTAAACTAACGCTACTAGATTGGGACATTCTCGATCCTGGTAAATTAATTATTGGTAGCTGATATCTTTGGGGTAAAACTAACAATGATTGGGGCAAGCTGATGGTTTTTATGGCATTAAACAAGTTAAATGGATCGGGGCGTAAAATTGTGATTTGGGTAAGTCGAACGACTCCTCGATGAGTTGGCGTAATTTCGCCACGAATTTTGGTTTCGGTATCAGGCTTGAGAACAGGTAAATCGATCGCCTTGGCTTCAGCTTTTCTTTGGCGAGCGATCGCTTTTAACCAACGAATATAGATATAGGTGATCGAATTAATTCTGCCTTTTTTGGTAGAAGATTTTACTATTTGCTTAAATTCGCCTAAACTTAATTTAGGATGGGCAATCTCTTCGATGAATTTGAATCCCGCCTGTGTCTTCTTAGTTTTGTTAGTAATAAATAAAGGATAAGAAAGCTTAACGCCGACTGTGGCGAACCTGGGTAATGTGCGTTTTGCTTGAAATCGGAAACGGAAATAAAAGCTAAAGGCGATCGCCATGATTAAAACCGCCAACAGAAAGGCAAAAACCTGATATGCCATAGTCTGCTTGGTATCTAGACCAATAATTGCAGCAGCTAACAGGCAAACTAAAATGGCTAACCCACCAGTAGTAAAACGCTTAATTAACCACTGTTGTATCCCATAGCTAAAACAAAACAGACGATAGAGAAATTTCATTAGACCTCTGGCGCGAATCGAAAACACTGACTGAAAATGAAATCATTCCTCATCCCTTAGAAATTGATTTCTCTAATGCTGACTGAAGATCTTGAGTTAGATCTTCAACTGCTTGGCGACGATTAGATTTATATTGTTCCCAGTACTGATCGATAAAAAGTGCGGGCATAGCCGTCATCTGGACGGTTTTTTTACCAAGATAAGGCGTTTTACCGTCAGATTCTCCCTTAAGCCGGGCTACCATTTTCCACAATAATAAAATAGTGTCGGCAAATCTTTCTACAGTTCGCTTTTCAGCTACATAGTGTCCTGTGACGCTGACAAAATTTTCGACTAAGCGCATATGCCACAAGCGCAACTCTGCTTCTAGGGCGATCAGATCCGCTAAACCTTTAACGGCGGGAGCAAGATTGTCTAATGCCGATAGATCGTCGCGATAAATACGATTCCAGCCTGCCTGTTCTACACGACGACAGCGATCGCTGATGCTCCCATTAGGCTTAACTCCCAAAGACTGTTCAGCCACCTTTAAAGCAGCATCTAATAAAGCCTGAAGGCGAGTAGGCAAATCTTGATTTTCGGCAGCTAGCTGCTGCTGATAAAACTTACGATAAAATTCCTCCATTAAAGCTAAAAGATATTCTGCCAGAGTATAAAGTCTTTGATAAAGAATATCTTCTTGGCTTGGGGTAGGAGCAACGCCGTTTACTAGTCCCATGCTGGCTGGAGCAATATTCTGCAAACCACTATCGACTTCTAATTGAGCCAGCAGCTCATCTAAATATTGCCAGGGCGCAGTTTGATAAAAATATCTTATGCCTAAAGGTGCGATCGCTACGTTTTCAGCGCGATTGGCTTTGAGCAGATCTTCTTGACACCAAAAGCCAAACTGAGCAATACCTGGCTCTAGGGGGCTAATTAACTCGTTATGACCGTTAGTTGCGCCTTCTGGTGCAGCAGCCATGGGCAACTTGCCATTGACAAACAAATCTCGCACCGAACGTAAACCAACTCGATCCAATGCACCTCTACGAATGGGAGTCCCTCCTAATTTAGAGATCCCCCAGCCTACTTTATTACCTGCCCAAAGAGGAATACCGCGATCGTAAATGAAGTGAGCGTGTACGGGAGATTTTAAAGTCACTCGTTGTTGGCTAGCTATCTGGGGCAACTGATTCCATAACAACTGAGCAATACAGGGAGGATCGGTAACAGCAGGATGACGAAATGCCAACATAAACCTAGTTTTTCCCTGCTGAAATTGACTAAATAAATTAATCAATTCCGTGGCGTTATCAATCTTGACGTTAACAATATTAAGGTTGTAGCGTAACCAAAATGGTGATATTAGCTTTGCCACTCTCCACACTAAGGAATTATAGTCTGGGGGAACAAATTCTAAGGAGGGTTGAGCTTGAGTCATTTCATCGATCATTTACAATTTATCATTGACTTGGAAATAGACTCAAATCCAAAACAATGTCTAATGAAAGGTCATTACTATTAAAGCTTAAATTTCTTTCACTAGTTTTGTCTATTACTGTAACTATCTATGCTGCGCCGTATTTTTTTATTCCAGATTTTCTTAGGGTGGCTAATCGTCGTCATCAAAAAAAGTATAAAAGCAACAGCCAAGCCAGCTTTGACCGCTCCTTTATTTGCCGATGCAGAGCCGATTAATTTGTATGTTTCCCTTGATGGTAATGATGCCTGGTCAGGAAGGCTCAAAGCAGCCAGTCGATTGAATAATGATGGTTCCTTAGCAACTATAGAAAAAGCCAAAACAGTAGTCAGGGAATTAAAATTACGGCATAATAGCGATCGCCCGATTAAAATTATCTTGCGAGGCGGGACTTATTTTTTATCTCAGCCAATAGTATTTGAGCCAAAAGATTCAGGCAGTGTCAATCAGCCAATTACCTATCAGTCTTACCCAAAAGAGCAAGCAACTATCAGTGGCGGGCAATTAATTACTGGTTGGCAAAAAGAAACGGTCAACAAGCTTAAAATGTGGACTGTCAAGCTACCTCAAGACACTGAGACTAAATGGCAATTTCAGCATCTATGGGTGAATGGCAAAAGGCGATCGCGATCGCGCTATCCTAATCAAGGCTACTTAAAGGTTAAGAAATTAGACGTTAAACCAGGACAAACTTGGACACAGGGAAATTCTAGTTTTGAATACCACCCAGGAGATTTACCCGATACTGACGTTACTGCTTTTCAAAGCGCAGAATTGGTAGTCATGACTCGTTGGGTAGAGTCTCGTTTACCTATTGCTAAGATAGATCCTACTCAACGTCAGATTTATTTTAGTAAAAATAGCGTCTTTCAACTTGCTCCTGGAGATTTATACTATCTAGAAAATTGCCTACAGTGGTTGAATACTCCTGGGGAATGGTATTTAGATCGCCTACAGGCTAAACTCTATTATTTGCCATTATCAGAAGAAAAGATCGATACTGCCGAAATCATTGCTCCTGTACTAGATTCTCTATTAATTTTTCAAGGTGAAGCAGCAGAAAATAGGTATATTCAGCATTTAAATTTTGAAAAAATAGCTTTTTCTCATACGGACTGGCAATTACCTGCTAACGTCTCTGGTTATAATCAAAATGCTTGGGAAGTGCCAGGTGCAGTTAAAGCGATCGCCATACGCAACTGTACCTGGAATAATTGTACTTTCTCTCATTTGGGCAATTATGCTTTGGAGTTAGGCAAAGACTGCCAATACAGCCGAATCTCCTCTTGCTCCTTGTTTGATTTGGGTGCTGGGGGGATCAAAATTGGAGATAAACATCTCAATAACTTTGATATAAATACTGCTGAGGGAACACATCACCATCAAATCACTAATAATCATCTGTATGCTGGCGGAAAATTTTTTCATAGTGCAGCAGCCATTGCGGTGTGGAAAAGCCACCATAATCTTATAGCTGGTAATTATATCCACGATTATTACTACACTGGCATTGCAGTTATGGGGGATTGGAGTTTTCAACCAACTCAAAGCTATCAAAACTTAGTTATAGACAATAACATTCACCACATTGGCAAGTTACGCAATGGTGATGGACCAATCATGAGCGATATGGGTGGCATCTATATATTAGGCTGCCAAGAAGGAACTAAAATTTGCCATAACAAAATTCATGATATCAATGCTCTACGCTATGGTGGCTGGGGAATCTATCTTGATGAAGGCAGTTCTTATATAGTGACAGAATATAATCTAGTCTATGGTACTAGCCACGGCGGTTTTGCTCAACACTACGGCAAAGAAAATTTAATTCGCCATAATATCTTTGCTTTTGGTGCAGAATCTCAAATTCATCGCCATAGCCAAGATCTGCAAACTGCTCGCGAGCAAGACTTAATCAGCTTTAGGTTTGAAAATAATATTGTCTATTGGCAATCGGGTCAACTGTTTACTGGTTTAAACCAAGACTATCAATCTCATGCGATTTTTCAGCGTAATATCTATTGGCAAACAGATAAATCTTCTTTCTTATTTGGTAATTTGTCTTGGCAACAATGGCAAAAAAGCGATCGCCACTCTTTGATTATAGATCCTTTATTTGTTGCCCCCCAGGAAGATAACTTTAAACTGCAACCCGACTCTCCAGTTTCTAAAATTATTCCCTCCAAATGATGAAATGCTCTAACAATTAATAACTATTTTTGTCCTGTAATTTTAATCTGGTAATTGTTGCTAGACCCAGCCTGATAAGAACCCACCCAGACTTTATATACCCCTGGTTGCCATACTCCTTCAATCATTGGATTAGCATTACTTACATCATCATTGCACCATGTTCCCCCAGGACCTTGAACCATGATAGTTGTATCGGCATCACTTACAACTTCCAAGCGCAAAAATTGCCAAAAAGAGTCGAGCTTTAAAATATGATTAGGCTGAGAATTGGCAAAGCCATCACAATAACCTGTGGCAGTATTTTCAGTTTTAGTAATTTTTAAAGCAGCAATTGAACCACCACTCATTCCTTCAATAGTTAAAGGCTGAGCAATAGTATTTTGATTAATTGCAATTTGAGCTAGGGCTGAATGAGCGTTAAAATTTAAGCTAGCTCCAGTTAATAGTAACCAAGCAGCCTTTTTAAAGATAGATTGGCTTTTTGTTTTAAATAAATTTGGTTTAACGATAGCTTTAAACACTTATATTAATCTACTTTTTAATCATCAAAACATACATCTTTTGAAGACGCTATCATTAGTTTTTTTGTTCCACTCAAACTACTTCTTTTAAAAGGAAATTAATTGGCATGATTATCAGACTATTTCTACAGCGGTTTGCATTTAGATAGGGGACAATAAAGCATTGTAAAAGTAGGTCATAAATGAAACCCTATTACGTGGATTTTCGAGAGAACATAGTCAGTGCGATCGAGAAAGGTGATAAGCTGTCACGCATTTAATTTGTCTATTGTGGCTGACTGGGAGACTAGGGGAAAGGGAGACGGGGAGAGGGGTTAACTGTTTTCCATCTAATTAGATAATATGCAGTTTAAATAATTAACAGCTTAGCTCAGTAAGAACAGTCGTACAGCGTTTTGGGGTTAGCAAAAACTGTGTTCAAAAGTTGGTCACTCAGAAGCAAACAAAGCCCTACTCACGAGAGTTTAATCCGATTGAACACTAGTGGTCACAACTCAAGGCTTTCAGTAATACAGTTTTCTCCGAAAACTTGCCAAAGGGTCAATTTACTGATTAAAATAGCGATTGATTAAATCAATCCTAAACATCTGCGTAACTGGTTCGCCCACTGCTGTTATTGTCCCTCATGAACCTAAAAATTGGTTTATAGTCTTTTCTATAAAGCAAGGCAAGCACAAGTAAGAACTAAATTTGCCCACCTTACAAAGCATGAATCTATTTTAGTAACTCTTCACCACGGCGAAATAATTCCCGTGCATAGTCTGTCCAAGTGCCTTGTCCCCAATAACGGAAGCAGCTTGTTTCTAACAGCATCACGTATAGCAATGCTTCTTGATATTCTTTGGTTTTAGTTATTGTAGGATTGTGATCTACTAAAGCATCATATTTCTGATGAAACATAGCACTTAGCTGATTCATCGGTTCGAGGACATTTTCGTAACCTTTGACCCAACTAAGATCGTCTGTCCAAGATGCTCCATCCATGTGAAACTGATAATCTGTTGACTGTAAAATTGTGATCGCCTGTGTCACCTTTTCTGGTGTAGCATGATTAACATCGACTTGTTGCCAAATCTTGTGTTGTCCCACCGCCTGGCAGGTAGGATAGTCTTCTGGGTTTACTCCCGCAGCCTCGATTAGTTCAATATATTCAGTACCGTTAAGCCCAACAACACTATTATTATTTTTTAGTTCATGCCAAACGGGTTGATAGTCACGGGCAAACTCATTCATCATTACCCCGCCGTTTTCTCCATCGGCAATTTGGCTAACGCAACTAGGTACAGATATATTTCCTATTTGCTGTTTTCCTCTACCTTTAGCCTCATGATATGGTTGCATTTGAGCCACAAGCTTGGTATCTGAACCTTGGGTTTTAATTAATGCCGTGATGCTAATGGTTTCTCCTTTAGAATTATGGGCAACTAGGCGATTAGGCAGATATTTATCATCATGGTGTAAACTTGCACCATCTAATCTTTCGACAGAATGTTCCTGTACCAGTAGCCAGCGATAACCGCACTCTTTAAGAGCTTTGATATATTCATAGAGAGTATCAGGGTTGTTAGGCAGGTGCATTTCTGGAGGAGAAAAGCCTTTAACTCGCTGGAGTGCCTCAAAACCAAAAATAGCTGCAAAATAATGTTGCCAAGCCTGAATCTGTAGTTTGATGTCGGGAATAGGTGTGGAGGGGACAACTGCATGACTCCACATAGTGCCTAGCCATTCAACGTAGGGCTGGTATTGTGAATCAGTAAGTTTCTTGAGGTTGTCGAGAATATCATTGCGTCCCATTTGCTGAAAACCCCAGAGAAGATTCCCAGAATAGTCCAGCATAATGCGAGGATTGCAACCATTAGCTACCAGTTCGGGTATCCAGTCCCCCATGCGACTATAGCACCAGGCAAAGACTTCTGCGTTGTGATTATCGCCATCGTTGGGATGTTCAAACATATGTTGCAGGTTACATATCAGTTCGCCGTTTGCCCCTGCGGGAATTGTAGGCTGGTGCATATGCAGGGCGCAAGCAAAGCTGGCATTTACCTGCGCAAGATTGATGTTGCTGTGAGGTAAAAATACAGGCTGATTATGATTAACTGCTGTGGCGATATCTGATTCCCAACCACAGATGTTGGGTAAACCATTTGTTGTGATTGATAAATTTTGAGGTGCTGTAGCGATTGGCATGATTGTTCTCTAACATTACAAGATGACAATTTCATTTTATTGATATTAACTGCCATTAGCTTTTAACTGTAGTTTAGACTAAGGAACAGTCTGGAAGAAAAAAACAAGAAAGAATGAAGGATGAATAGGGAGAAAATGAAAATAGCTTAAGAATTCAAACCCTCCCTATGATGAAATATGACCGATATCGAAAATTCCGTCAA
>JBBSPC010000076.1:0-23393 GCA_038259125.1 Chroococcales cyanobacterium
TGGCGATGGTTGGTCTTTCCGCGAACCACCTTTGTCTGCTCGTACCCGTCAGGGAGTTGGCGCAGGAGCAAATGGCACAGTATATCGCATCGAGGTAACTGGTTATCAGGCTGCTGGAGTTAGAAATCGAGTTGGTAGATTTCCAATTAATAGCGTTTCTAAATTCCGTCGTAGCAACAAGGTTTACTTAGTACCTTATGAACAGCTTTCTCAAGAATACCAACGTATTCACAAGCAAGGTGGAAAAATAGCCAGTATTACTCCCGTTAACTAGTAAAACTGGTACAAAAGCCAAATCAGAGAACAGGAGAGTCAGGGACCTTCCTGTTCTCAATTAGCAATTTTTTAATTAACAAAAGAATATTTATTTTAGGAGAAACAAAGCATGACCGCTGTATTAGATACACCAGTCGAAGTTCGTGCAAATAGCAATGCTGATGACAAAGCGATCGCCATTCGTAACGTATATAAACAAGTTTTGGGCAATCCTCACGTTATGGAGAGTGAGCGTTTAGTAAGTGCCGAATCTCAGTTTTGCGATGGCAACATTAGCTTGAGAGAATTTGTCCGTGCTGTAGCCAAATCCAATTTTTATCGCGCTCGTTACTTTGAAAGCTGTGCGCCATATCGTTTTGTAGAGCTTAACTTTAAACATCTTTTAGGACGCGCACCCGCAGATCAGGCAGAACTATCAAAGCATATTCAACGTTGTGTAAATGAAGGCTATGAAGCAGAAATAGATTCTTACATCGACAGCGTTGAGTATTCAGAGAAGTTTGGAGAAAATATTGTTCCTTATTATGTAGGAGCAAAAAGCCAAACAGGTCAAAAGCAAGTTAACTATAATCGCACTTTAACTTTGCTTCAGGGTATTGCTGGGGTAGATAGTGCCAACAAAAATTCTCGTTTAGTAAACAGCGTTGCTACTAATAGTGCTACTGCTGCTAAGACACCTTCAGTTGGTGGTCGTATGTCTCCTTACCCTGATGCTACTGCCAAACGATTCAAAATTGTGGTTACAGGTGCCAAATTCGATAGTCCTCGTCGTGTAAGCAACACAGAGTATATCGTCCCAGGCGATCGCATGACTCCCCAAATCCAGCGCATTCACCGTACTGGCGCAAAAATCGTCAGCATCACCGAACTTAACTAAACAAACAATTTTATTTAGGAGAAACTTATTATGTCATTTTGGATAACCGATCTACAGCCAGTTGAACTGCGCGAACGAGATCCAGATCAAGATTTTAATATTATCATTCGCCAAGCTTATAAACAAGTTTTGGGCAACGCTTATCTATTAGAAGGAGAGCGTTTAGAAACGGCTGAATCTCTACTGAGAAATGGCGATCTGACCATTCGTGGTTTTGTCAGAGCGATCGGACAATCAGAACTATACCGCTCTTTTTTCTTTGAGCAGTGTTCTCAGTATCGCTTTATTGAAATGAACTGCAAGCACTTTTTAGGACGTGCGCCTTTAGATCAGGCAGAAATATCTAAGCACGTGCAGATTTATAACAACTTTGGTTACGAAGCCGAAATCGATTCTTATATCGATAGCGAAGAGTACATCAATGCTTTTGGGGAAAATATTATTCCCTGTCCTCGCACAGAAAGCAACCAGCGTACCTTGCTAAATGTAGGTTTTAACCGTACCTATGCTTTATACAATGGCTATGCTAGTAGCGACAACATTACCAATAAAGCTACCCTAATTTCTGATTTAGCAGCTAACAAACCCACTCCCGTTGTCTTCCCCAAAAGAAGCTCTGGAGGAACTCCTGGTACTAACAATAAGCGTTTCCGCATCAAGGCAACTAAAGCAAGTGTTGGTTCTATAAATCGCTCTAGCAATCAAACTTACAATGTTGACTATGCCCAGCTAAACGCCAAAATCAAAAACTTGCATCGTACTGGCGCGAAAATTCTGAGTATTACGGAAGTTTAATAACAAAGCTATTAGCTTTTAGCTATGGCATAACTCCTTCACTTTTAAAGTGAAAAAATACTGAGGGTAAACAAATTCCCTCAGTATAAGAGAAAAATAAATCGGAGGAATTTAAGATTATGTCAGGAATGATTACTACTGGAAACACTAACATCAGTGAATATGGTGGTCGTACCATTGCCATCGAGGTCACAGGGATGTGTCACCAAGATGTAATGCGTAACAGTAATTACACCGTTAAAGTTCCCTATAGTCGGATGTCTCAAACCATCCAAAACATTAGTCGTATGGGGGGCAAAGTAGCTAATATTTCTCTGAGAGAAACTGCTGCATCTGCACCTGCACCCAGCCAAACACAAGCTTCTGAGTCTGAATCTGAAAAGAGTTCTGGCGAGAAGAAAAATCGCGATCGTAGTAAATAATACCTAAACCCGATTATCTTTACGGTTATTACTTTCTAGCAGCCATAATTAATGTGCTGCTAGGATAAAAATTAGCTTTCGGCTTAGTTACGAATAGCTAAAAACTAAAGACTAAAAACAGATTCAATACAAGTCCAGACAATTCTCTTTAGGCATCATTTTATATACATCTTTTATTTAAAATCTATGAATATCGACGAATTTGTAGAACGTTCTTTAGGCAAATGGCGATCGCAACGTAGCGCGCACCATTTAGCTTTTCGCCATTTTGAAGAAGTAACTTCTGAGATTGAGATTAAATCTTTGGCTCATGATGACGAGAGAGTTATTGAACTTTGCAAAACTAATCAAGTCGATGCTCATCTAGTTACTAGCCCTTTTTATATGAGTTGGTCAGGACAATCTGATTGGGATGAAGATGAGGTGTTGTCTGGTTCAACGGTGCTAGTGCCTGTTCCCGACCTAGAAAACCCTACCCTAGGAAAATTATTGAGAGAACAGGGGTATGCTGAAACCGTTCCAGCGATCGGTTATTACCAGCTTGTAGAAGACGGTTCGTTTATTTTGACTACCAAATACGAAAGAGCAGCAGCAGAAGAAAAAATTTGGTTTGCTACGCCCAATCTAAGACTTCGAGTGTCTTTAATTAAAACAAGTGATGGTAAAGGAGTTACTACCGCTTCTTTCTCTTCTGAGATTCGTTCTTTGAATTTAGATAACTAATTTTTTTATCCTTATAATATTTTTTTTGCTTTAACTTACCTATAAAAGACAATGTTGACCAGAGATAACAATTCTACCGAGCAAAACAATGGTCTGCTGCATGAGCTAGCTTGCCTGATGGCAGGAGATTTTTGCAATCGTCAACAGTCTGATGCCGATCCTAAAAACTATGCTCATATTCGGATTTTTTTTCGCCCTTTACCCTGGGAATTTTTTTCAGGGATAGGCTTTTATTCAGAACAGGTTTACGATTACGATCTTTGGAGTCCCTATCGGCAAGGAATTCATCGCTTAGTAGACCAGGGCGATCGCATTTATATTGAAAATTACAGCCTCAAGGAAGCAGAGAACTATGCTGGTTCTGGTCACAATCGTGATATTCTCCTGACAATTCCCCCAGATGGTATTGAACGACGTTACAACTGTTCAATGGTGTTTAAAAAAGAGGGAGATTTATTCCGTGGCAGCGTTGAGCCTGGAAACAAATGTTTTATTCATCGCAAAGGCGTAGATACTTATTTAGTTAGTGATGTTGAACTAACCGAAACTACTTGGGTAAGCTGGGATCGAGGCATGGATTTAAATACCCACAAACAAGTTTGGGGTTCAGCCATCGGCTCTTTAAACTTTAAAAAAAGAGCCAGTTTTGCAGCGGAATTGCCATAGTTATTCATCCGTCAAAGCCTAATTATTTTTTTAATAACTAAATCATTTAAATAGCCATATTAAATAAAGAGAAGAGATGATTATATCGGAGCTAACAGCTAGAAGTATGTTGCCACCAGTAGCTAGCAAAAAAATGCAAGCCTGGATCAGAAGCCGTCATCTGATTTGTTCAGGCAACTTTTTTATTTTTGAAACTCTGGAATATTCCACGGTTGAAAGATTTGAAGAATGCGTCAAAGGGTTAGGAGGAACATTTATCTCTGTCGAACCCGTACGTAAAGTTTGGATTGGAAATCATCGTCAGGTGATTTTGTACCAAGCTAAAGCTAGTTTACATACCCCCCACCATGAATTAAAACAATATTGGATTAAATATGGTGGTTTTTATACCAGGTTTGATGAGCGTTCTTGCTAATAACAACTATACAATTTGGAGAAATTTAAGATCGTGGTCAGCACTTTTATTAGTCCAGTAATCAGTCGAGCAGCAGAACTTGGAGTTAGCTCCTATGAAGATACAAAACCTGCTGAGTCGAGTCTTAACGATTCACTAGAAACGGTAGAAATAGTAATTCGTGCAAGTTTACCGTCAAGTTTTGGGCAATGCTTATGTAATGGAAAGTGAAAGGCTTACTATACCAGAATCAAAACTAAAAGAAAGTAGTATTACTGTTCGCGAGTTTGTACGTTAGGTTGCTTTGTCAGAATTATATAAATCTCGCTTTTTTGAAAAGCTATAATCTCTAATCGTCTTAATCCGAACAAACGTTAATTTGATTATAGATTGAAATTTAGAGGGCAAGATTTGCATTTGGCAACTTGCTCTCGATTATTAACGGGCAAAGTTAATACTTCAAAACAGAACAACAGGTTAATTTTGTTCTAGAATACTAACTACAAACCCTAAATATAGCCGTACAAAATTAGATTAGCGGTGTGACCCCCTAAAGGGTTCGACAGTTTGCTTATGCCGGGAAACCCGTCCACCGCAACTGTCTCACCGCGTCGTTTTATGGCGCAAAGGAACGTCCACCAAGACAGGATAATGAGGCTAATTGGCTCGAAGATAGTAGATAGCAGTAAAAAAAATGTCTATCACGTTTATACGTAATGCAATAAATTATCGTTATACAAAAAAATATAGGTATAGAGCTAATATTGGTGTAATTTAAAATAATAGTTAAAAAGCAAAATCAAGGTTCTGATATTAAATCTGAAATGTAATTTCTCAGCAATCAATAATTAATAAAACGCTAGCAAGCATTACGCAAATTGTTATAAAATATTGGAAATTATAGATAAATCTATAATGTTAATTACAATAAAATTTGTTTAAAACATACATAATCAAAAAAGCTTTAACTAAACATCGGAGATAAAAAATAGTATGCCACGTAAAAAAACTAAATCTGGCGGTAGAACACCAAAAAAAACTAGTTTTATAGAGAAGTCTCAGGTGGGAATTTCTTTGACTCCCCAGGCTGTTGAAAATTTAAATAAAATTGTCTTGGAGACAGGTTTATCTAAGTCAAAAGTTGTGGAAAGCTTGGTTACAGGAAACTTGGCGATCGCAAGTCAAATAGCAGAACAAACTATTTCTATTGAATCAGACGGTGATGAAACTTCAGAAGCTTCATCAACTAAGATAGAAGTGGTAGAAGGCACTGTAAGCAGTGAAAATATACCAAATGCTAATTCGTCTGCAAAGGAAAAAGATGCAGATGAGTCTACCGTATTGACAGAATTAAAAGAAAAAATTAATGAACATAAAGCTAGTTTTCAGGCTCTAAAAAACCGCTCTCAAGATCAAGAAGCTTTGATTAAAAAATTACAAGAGCAAATTGCTGAACAAAAAAACATTGAGTCAAAAAAAACTGAAGCTGATAGTAATCTAGACCAGCAGCGAATTGAAGAAATTAAACAGTTAAAGCAACAATTAGCACAACAAGAAGCTGATAGTCAAACTGCCAAAGAAGCTAGTGAAGCTAGTATTAAAGAGTTAGAACAACAATTATCCGCGCAACAAGATAATGATGCTAACTTGCAAAAGCAGTTAAGCGAGAAAGAAGAAGCAATCACTCAGTTACAACAGCAGTTAGCAGAAAAAGAAAGTGAAGCTGAGAGTGTCAAAAGCGATCGCGATCGTATCCAGCAGCAAGTAAGCGAGAAAGAAGAAGCAATCACTCAGTTACAACAGCAGTTAGCAGAAAAAGAAAGTGAAGTTGAGAGTGTCAAAAGCGATCTAGATAATATTCAACAGCAGGTAACAGAAAAAGAAGAAGCAATTACTCAACTACAACAGCAGTTAAACCAAACACAAAGTGAAGTTGAGAGTGCCAAAAGCGATCGCGATAACATTCAACAACAGTTACAGGCAGAAATAGATCGCCTAAATGCAGAAAATCAAACCAACCAAAAACAAAAAACTAGTAAGCAAGAACAAATCGACAGTTTAGAACAACAGGTTAAACAGCAAAAAGCTCAAATAGAAGCAGGAAATAAAGCAAATCAGAATATTGAACAAAAGCTGGCTGAACAAAAGCAGCAAGTAGCAGAATTGAATCAGCAAATATCTTCTAGGGAAGAAAACCTGAGTCAGATTCAGGAACTGTTAGAACAAGGAAAAGCTTCTAAAGAGAAGCAAGTTGCTAGTTTAAGCCAAGAAACAGCTAAAAGCAGCCAGTTAGCGACTGAGATAAATGAACATTTAGCTTTGATAGAACAGCTAAATCAGCAGCTTGAAGCAGAAAAGCAAAGCTACACTTCATTAGATCTTAAAGGAAATGAACAGAATAGTTTAATTGAGAGTTTGCGATCGCAACTAGAAGAACAAACATCTTTAGTAGCCAAAAAAGGTGCTTCTAGTACATACAAGACATGGACAATCATCCTTTTAGGAATTCTTTTAACTATCACCTCAATACTTTCAGCTAGGTCTTATTTATCTTTGTAAGCCAGAAACAATTCGCTGTGCAAATTCTTTTTTCAGATAGCCACTAGTAATAAAAGTTATTAGTATTGATGCTATCTGTGATCAAAGTTGAGGGAAAAAATAACAATCTAAACGCTGTATCTACAATCAGCAACGCCAAAAATAATGCTACATTTTCAATATTCCAGCTTGATTGACGCTCCTGTAGAAACAGTTTGGCAGTTTCATGAACGACCAGACATATTAAATCTTTTAACTCCTCCTTGGCAACCTGTGACTATAATTCGCCGTGAAGGAGGTTTAGAGATTGGGGCAATTAGTGAGTTTCGCTTATCTTTAGCAGGGATTCCCATACCTTGGATTGCTACTCATACTGAATGTCAGTCACATTCCCTCTTTGTGGATAAACAAACAAAAGGTCCAATGGAGTCATGGGTACATCGTCATGAATTTGTCTTTAAAAACGGCAAAACTAAATTAACAGATGCGATCGCCTACGAAATACCTGGAGGCTGGTTAGCAGAGTTGCTTTTGGGTTGGTGGGTAAATGCTCGTCTTCAAGATATGTTTCGCTATCGCCATCAGGTGACTAAAGCCCAATGTGAAAACTATAATCATTCCAACTCCTGGCTACCCATAGGCTAATTTTGAAGTTATAAAAGCAATATCACAATATTTGATAGGCAGTAGAAAATTTGGATGTTTGGCTGGATTAAGCTTGTAGGTTATCTCAACTGGATAACAATACATAAAACTATTGCTGCTGTAATTCAAAAGCGATTAACTGGCTTGGCGGCAGAAATGGCTTTTCACGCCATGCTGGGCTTATTCCCTGCCATTATTACCGTCTTAACTGCCATCAGTATGTTTGAGGAATCGGTAGAATCTACTTTAGTAAGCCTTGCTATTCATTTTGCAGGAATTGTTCCCATCCAGATTTGGACTTTAATTTTAGAATTTATTGATAATATTAAATCCGCTGAGAATAAAAGCTGGTTGTCTTTTAGTTCGATAGCTACCGTCTGGATCATTTCTGGGGTAATGAGCGCAGCCATGAATGCCTTGGATCAAATTCATCAGACTGTACTAGAGACGAGACGCTCTTATGTGCAAACCAAGATTATTGCTGTTTCCTTAACAGTCTTGACAATTATCTTTCTAATTATTGCCTGCTTTCTTTTGTGGGTAGGTGAATACTTATTGGAAATAGCGTTACGGCAAAGCTGGGACTCTTTATTATTAAACACCTGGCAAATTTTTAGCGCGATCATAATTATTGCGGTCGCTACAACAACAGCAGGATTAGTCTACCAAATTCACACGGGATTGAGCAGAAAAAAAGAGCAAAAGATTAAAAAAACTGCTATTAGTATTTCTGTAATTGTTGCAGCTATAGCAATTTTATTGGTCTACATTTGCTTTCTGGCGGTAAAAACATTGATTGTTGACTCTAATTTAGAAACAGCCTTTAGTAACATACTGGTTCATCTGTGGAGAATCCTTGGCTTTCCTATCGCCTTGGGTATAGTTGCGATCGCTTTTAGTTTAATCTATCGTTATGGTGCAAGTATACGCACTAAAAACACGCCAATTTTTCCTGGAGCTATCTTAGCAGCTATTTCCTGGGCGATCGCTTCTCTCGTTTTTCGTTTTTATGTTACTTACATTGGCATTTATAGCAAAATCTACGGTGCTGTTGGTACAGCTATAGTCTTAATGCTTTGGCTTTATCTAAGCTCTTTGGTAATACTCATAGGCGAACAAGTCAATGTCATCATCGGCGAGGCTATGGAAAAAAATAAAAGAGGTATGGGAAATTGATTAATTTAGCTTTAGCATTTCTAATTTCAGCTAAGTCGTCTCGTATCTTTGCCTCAATAATTTGCTAGCTTAATAGCCAGATTAAATGAGTGATAAAGCTGGCACAGTAGCAAATATGGAAAGTTTATTGATTTTGGCTGGCGGTGGTGTCTTATCTGGGATTTTAGCTGGATTATTAGGAATAGGCGGAGGATTTTTGATTGTCTCTTTACTGGTGGCGTTAAATTATCCGCCTATTCAAGCCGTTGCCACAAGTAGCCTGGTGATTATCATGAGTTCTACTGCGGGCAGTTTTACCAATTGGCGCATGGGCTACTTAGATCTACGACGAGTATTATATATTGCCATTCCAGCTATTTTATTTGCCCAATTAGGAGTAGAAGTAGCGGTAAAAATACCAAACTATGTTTTATTAACGATATTTGGCATATTTTTGCTAACTAATATTTTTCTAATTAAGCTGCGCCAAAATCTTGTAGCCCAAAAAAATAACTCCGACAAATTATTTAATCCCACCTTAGCCAAGATTTTTACGGGGAGTATTGCTGGTTTTTTAGCTGGTTTATTAGGAGTTGGTGGTGGAGCAATTATGGTACCTTTACAAATGCTGCTCTTAAATGAAAACATCAAAGTGGCAATTCGGACTAGTTTAGGTGTAATTGTTGCAGCCACAGTTTCTTCTTGTATAAGTTATGCAGCTAAGGGCAATGTTCTGTTTTATGAAGGCATAATTCTTGGCATTGGCGGGATGTTGGGTACTCAAATTGGTACTAGGGTGTTGCCAAAGCTATCAGATTCTTTAGTCAGCAAAATTTTTGTTTTGTTTCTGGCAACTATGGCTATATTTATGTTTTGGAAAGGTTGGAATGCCTATCAAAGTATTTAATAGAATTAAAATATTAAGACATCAAACAACAGAAACAGAGGAAATTGCCGAGATTATTTCCCATAGATCTTTGTGTCATACAATTGGCGATCGCGAAGAGTCGTTAATTGCAAACAGAAGAAGCAATTTATCAACAAGAGATTTAGTACATAAAGTCAATGGGGTGACTAAAATCATTTGAACATAGTGCAGCAAAATATTTTTTTCTCCTTAGAACAAGTAATCGATCGCCAACCTATAATCGTCTCAGTTAATACTCCTCTCAATAGAGTTGTTAGTTTGATGCAGGAGTGGGGTAATAGCTGTAATGTTGTTGATAGAGATGCAGATAATACTGTTAACAGTAATAACAGTTGTGTTTTAATCGCCGACGGCGATCGCCTACAAGGAATTTTTACTGAACGGGATTTGGTCAAGGTAGTAGCCATTGGAACAGATACCCAAAGCGTTACCGTTGGGGAAATAATGACGACACAAGTAGTAACCATAACGCCTACGGGAAATGAGGATGTTTTTACTGCCCTCAGTCTGCTCAAAGAACATCGTATTCGCCATTTACCCGTAGTAGATGAAAGCCAGAACCTAATTGGCTTAATTACGGCAGAAAACCTGCATCAAAAGCTTCAGCCGATCGTTAGCGATCGCACTTTAGTTCAAGAGCAACTCTATAACCGAATTGTTCAACAGCAGGCTGTGGCAGAACTAGGACAGTTTGCCCTCTGTGCCGATAATTTAGATAGCATCTTGGATCGAGCCGTACATTTGGTTGCTAGCACTCTAGAGGTTGAATACTGTAAGGTTTTACAACTGCTACCTAATAATACTCTACTGTTAAAAGCGGGAGTCGGCTGGCAAGCTGGGTTAGTCGGTATGGCAACATTAGGCATTGAAGAAAGTTCTCAGGCGGGCTATGCTTTGGGACAATCCCAGCCCGTAATTGTGGACGATCTACGCACCGAAACCCGTTTTAGTAGTCTTCCTTTGCTAATCGAGCATCAGATAATTAGCGGGATGAGCGTGATGATTACCAATGGACATATTCCTTTTGGGGTTTTGGGAACTTATACCACTCAACATCGAGTATTTAATCAGGATGATATTAATTTTTTAAGAGCGATCGCCAATATCATCGCTCAAGCCAACGAACGAAAACAAGCAGAAATATGCTTAAAAGAAAGTCAAGAACGTTATATTTTAGCCATAAATGGTTCTCATAGTGGTATATATGACTGGGATATTACTAACGACAAAGTATTTTATGCACCTCATTGGCAAGAGATTCTAGGCTGTACGGATGCTGACTTACCTAATACTATTGAGGCTTGGTCAACCAAGCTGCATCCCGAAGATAGCGAACGCGTGCTGACAGCATTACAAAATCATCTGGAAAACCGTGTTCCCTACAACATTGAATACCGCTTACGCAAAAAAAACGGCGATTACTGTTGGATTCAGGGGAGAGGACAGGCTATTTGGAACGAATCGGGTCAACCCGTGCGGATGGCTGGTTCGATTACCGATATCAGCGATCGCAAAAGACGAGAAGAAGTCTTAAAAGATATTGCTTCTGGAGTATCAATTAAAACAGGAACAAAATTTTTACCATCCCTAGTTGAGTATCTCAGCAAAGCACTCAAGGTAGACTTTGCTTACGTTGGTACTTTAATTCAGCCAGAGCAAGAAAAGATCGCCACCACAGCAGTTTATGCTCAAGGTCAGATTGTCGATAATTTTGAATACTACTTAGCTGGTACTCCTTGTACAAATGTACTTAAACAGGAGTTATGTATTTATCCCCAAGCAGTTCAACAACTATTTCCTGACTCTCGGTTGCTACCAGAAATGAAAGCCCAAAGCTTTGCGGGGATGTCTATTTTGAATCGAGAAGGAAAAGCTATCGGTTTAATTGCCATTGTCGATCGCAAACCCTTTGTCGATATCTCTTTAATTGAAGAAGTCTTGAAAATTTTTGTGACCCGCGCTAGTACGGAATTAGAACGTCAGCACGCAGAAACAAAAAACCGCGAACAGGCTGCTTTACTTGATGTCGCCACCGACGCAATTATGGTTCGAGATTTGGACAACAAAATTATATTCTGGAGTCGGGGTGCAGAAAATTTATATGGTTGGGTTAAACAAGAAGTATTAAATCTAGATGCTAACGAGCTTTTATATCATGAATCTTTAGTAGAGTTAAACGCGATTGAGCAAATAGTCAGAGAACAAGGAGAATGGCAGGGAGAACTCAAGCAAGTTACCAAAGCAGGTAGAGAGGTTGTTGTCGAAAGTCGCTGGACTTTGGTGAGAGATGAAGCGGGTAATCCTAAGTCATATTTAGTAGTTAATACCGACGTTACCGAACAGAAACAGATAGAGGCTCAATTTCTCCGCACTCAACGTTTAGAAAGCTTGGGAACGCTAGCTGGTGGTATCGCCCACGATCTCAACAATATTCTTGCGCCTGTTCTGGGCTTTTCTAAACTGCTTCCTCTCAAGCTACCCGATGTAGACGAGCAAACCAAAGGCTTTTTCAAAATTATGGAAAATAATGCCAATCGCGGAACGGCTTTAGTTAAGCAAATTCTTACCTTTTCTTGCGGTTTGGAAGGAGAAAGAGGCATTGTACAAATTTGCCATTTAATCGCCGAGATAGCACAGATAGTTAACGAAACTTTTCCAAAATCAATCGAATTAGCTACCAGCGCACCTAAAAACCTGTGGACGGTCAATGCTAATGTTAACCAACTCCATCAAGTATTAATGAACCTAGCGGTTAATGCGCGGGATGCTATGACAGACGGAGGAAAACTAACGATCAATGCTGAAAACACTACGGTAGATGCCGAATATGCCAGACTACATTTAGATGCGACTGAAGGTTCTTATGTCTTAATTACCGTTACCGATACGGGTAGTGGCATTCCCCCTGAAGTAATCGATCGCATTTTTGAACCCTTCTTTACTACTAAAGAAGTTGGTCGCGGTACGGGTTTGGGCTTATCTACCGTAATCGGCATCATCAAAAGTCATGGTGGTTTTGTGGAAGTAACAAGCAATAGTAAGAAAATTACACGGGGTACTCAGTTTAAAGTCTATTTACCAGCTTCAGACATGGCAGTAGATAGTATAGAAGAGATAGAAGAAGTATTACATGGTAATGGCGAACTAATCCTGGTAGTGGATGATGAAACTGCTATTTTAGAAGTGACCAAAGCTACTTTAGAAATCTATAA
Organism: Chroococcales cyanobacterium; assembly: GCA_038259125.1. Classification (GTDB taxonomy): domain Bacteria; phylum Cyanobacteriota; class Cyanobacteriia; order Cyanobacteriales; family Xenococcaceae; genus Waterburya. Next base: position 12,632 of record JBBSPC010000076.1, read on the forward strand.
TTATAAAGTACTGACTGCTATTGATGGCATTAAGGCGATCGCCACCTATGCTCAAAATCAAGAGAATATTAAAGCGGTGATTATGGATATCATGATGCCCGCGATGGATGGCAAAACAGCAATTCGCACTTTAAAACAAATTAATCCAGAACTGAAAATCATTGCTGTAAGCGGACTAATCGAACGCCAAGAAATTGTCGCCGCATTAGATGGTGATGTTACGGCTTTTATGAATAAACCCTATAGCAATGACGATTTATTGAAAATGCTTCGTGAAGTGGTTAGTAATTAGGAGTTTGGGCGTTGCTGATTAAGTAATAAGGAATAGGGCTTCATGTCGCAACTTATTTATACAATGCACTATTGTCCTCTATTTAGATGTAAACTGCTGTATATTTGTTGATAGCTTAAATAAGCGTTCTATATTTTGATGTCAATTACTATTAATAAAAGCAATTTAAAAATCATAGACGACGAGCTTTCTAAACGTCCCATTGCTCTCGATCCTGGTGGTTATTACGTTATTTACTTAGATCGTGAGGCGGGGTTGATCTGCGCTAAACACTATACCAATGCAATTAACGAACAAGGATTAGCGGTAGATCCCCAAACAGGAGATGTAATTGCTTGTGGAGGCAAAAAAGTCGTTGAGCGTCCCGTAGAAAAGCTGTACACAGGTAGAACCGCTAAAGAACTCTGTGTCGAAGTAGTTGAGAAGCCCCAACCTTGTCCGATCACTATGCTAGATCATGCTGCCTATTTGGGTAGGGAATTTGTTAGGGCTGAATATGCTTTAGTTAATGGTACTGAGTATATTCAGGATTAGTGCTAAAGGAGTAGCTGACTTAGTCAGGTGGGCAACGATATCCTTAAGATACTCATTGTGCTTAGAGATTTTAAATTTTAAACTAAGCATTGCTCACCCAACTCTTACTATTTAGAATTAATATATTTGGAATTAATTGCCCAATCCTACATACCAGTAGTAAGTCGCCATCGGAATAACCGTAGCAACGATTAAAAAGCCAATCACCCAAACGGTCGCACTACCTTGGTCTGTGTCTTCAGCTTTGGTAAATGTACCTTCGATTTGAATTTCGTCTTCAATAGCTGGAGGACCTGGATCTTCTTGACCAGAAAGAACTGCTATTAGGCGATCGCCTGCATCAATGAAAGCCTGATTGTATTTACTATCTTTGCGAATATTGTAGCTAATAGTGTCATCAACAATACTATTAGCTATGTCGGCATTAACCAGCCCCTTAGCAGCTTCTCCAGTGCGAATTGTGGCTTTATTAGTTAAAGTATCCATAACGATTAAAGTTTGATTGGCTTGTGCCTCAGAAGTGGGATACCAAGCTGCAAATATCTCTTTTGCTAGACTATCTACCGTTTCGCCATAGTCTAAGCGACGAACTGCCACCATTCTCACTTCTTGACCTGTCTTAGTCGCTAACTCTTGTAAATCTTTAGTTAATTTACTTTGATTGACGTTGCTAATAGCATTAGCCGTGTCAACTACCCAAACTCGATCGGCATCAAAATCGGGTAAATCAAATAATCCTGTGGCGATCGCTGGGGCTGCCAAACAGGAAATAGCAAACATAAGCAACATCGAAGCAGCAATTAGGTTTTTTAAGCGTATACCGGCCTGTTTCACCGCTATTAGGTAGGACTTTATCATGTTTTTCTCAAATAACTACTTATTTTAAGGAATATATTTTAGCTGACAACAAAAATATCTGTTGAATGCCTATATAAATAATAAAGCCCAGAGTTCCCCCTAGGCTGTAATAAATTAGTGACTTAAGAGATAAAAACTTTAGTTATCTTTAGTTTTATGCTCTCAATCTCATGAAGATTAAAGACCAGGGATCAGATTTCTAAAGTCACCGATATAGGCGGTAGAAAGCAAGAAATAAGCAAAGAATGCTCCGCCAGCACCACCAATAAAAAAGCCACTACCAAACTCACTCCAACCTTCTTTGCTAGCGAAAGCAGCAGGAACACTACCTGTAGTAATCGTTTCGGTTGGTTTGCCACCCATAGCACTAGCATATAGAGACAAACAAAGAGTCAAGATTGCTACTAAACCAATAGATGATAATAAAGCTCCAATATCGGCACTCTGGGTGTCTCTTAATGGTCCCAAAACTAGAAATGGACCATATAGAAAATATCCATGAGCCATACCTACTTCCAAACCACGGCGAAATGGTGCTAACCCATCGCGGTAGGCAGGTAAATTGCGGATTAGGGTTTTACTAAAGTCGGAAGAATTAAGAGGAGTAGCTAAATTGCCGATTTGTGGATCTCCATCGGGCTGAATTGCATTATATTCGTTCATAAAGATTCAATTTCTCCTAAAGTTTGTGTTTGTACGAATCCTTTAAATAGCATCACTCTATCTTGGTTTAAGTTCGCTTTTTGTTAAGAATCTTTATAACTAAACCTATTGGGGTTAGCCTTGGCAGTAATATCCATGTTGTTAACGTTCTCATCCAAAATAGGAAAGTAAACTATGATTGGCGACTATGCAGCTTCCTGGTTACCTGTGGCTATGGTACCTTTCGTGGGCATTGTAAGCGCAGCAATTTCTATGGCTCTTCTCTTCATTTATATTGAAGGCGAAACCCAAACAAAATAATTCTGCAAAACTGATATCTTAAGTAATCTTGCTTTTGCTTATCAAAAGTTAATACTCTGCCTGTTTTGGCGGGGTATTTTTTTGAAGTAACAGATTATTTGACTGTTATTAATAGTAAAGCGATCGCGATTAAAGCAAAGATACTACCACAGACAAAAGTTGCTTGAGGGCTAACAGCCTCCCATAAACTTCCGGCAATTAGGTTAGCTGGTAAAAGCGCAATTCCCGTAGCCAGGTTGATTCCGCCAAAAGCTGTTCCCCTTAAATTCGCAGGAACTCGGTCGGCTACAAAAGCCAATAAGACACCCTGACTCATGCCCTGATGAAGTCCATACAAGCCAAATAAGAGCCAAACTTGCCAAGTATGATTGACAAAGGCAAAGCCAAGATAGGTTAAAGCATATAATAATATCCCGTTACTGAATAAACCTATTCGACCAATGCGATCGGATAATAAACCTACGGGATAAGCACTGAGAGAATAGGCTATATTCATAACCACCAAAGTAAGCGGTATGAGGTTAGCAGCAATACCAATTTGCTCGGCTCGTAGCAACAAAAAAGCATCACTGGAGTTGCCTAAATTAAACAATAATGCCACTAGCATTAGCAACCAATAGTTTTTACCCAAGCTGCCCAATGATGCCCAGTTCAAGGGATTATTTCGCTGTTGAGTAACCACAGATTTTGGTTCTTTGATCCCTTTTGCCAAGAGAGCTACAGCTAAAATTCCAGGTAGGACAGCCAACCAAAACACAAGTCGGAAATTTTGCCCAGATACAGACATCAAGCCGAAAGCAGCTAAGGGACCTAAAAATGCGCCAATAGTATCGAGGGATTGGCGAAAACCATAAGCAGCACCACGACTAGCTATATCAGTAGCATCTGCAACTAGAGCATCGCGAGGCGCAACCCGAATTCCTTTGCCCAGGCGATCGCCAAAACGAGCAACTAAAACCCAAGTTGGATTAATTGCTACGGCAAACAATGGTTTGACCAGGGTTGATAATCCATAACCTGCTATAGCCAAAGTTTTACGCTTTCCTAGATAATCACTTAAAGCACCAGAAAAAACTTTTAAAATAGAAGCTGTGGATTCAGCAATTCCTTCAATTGAACCAACAGTAACTAGATTTGCGCCCAAAGAAGAAACTAAAAACAAAGGAAGTACCGAATGAATCATCTCAGTACTTATATCTGTCAATAGACTAACGAATCCTAAAACCCAAACATTATCGGGAATATTAGGTAAAATCTTGAATTTCAAAATCTCTATTGGTTCAATAATTAGTCCATTCAGTATAAATCTAAAATCATTACCTTGCGGTTGCTTTAAGGCGATCGCAAATAAACACTGTTCCTGAAGCTACACACAAAGAAATAGCAATTAAGTTCAGTAAACGGACAATTACAATTAAGCCAGCTACAAGATAAGTAACAAACCCTAACTATTGTAACTATTGAGGCAAATTAGTAACTAGTTGATTTAGCCAAAGAGTAACATCTGTTTGGACATCATTGACAATCTGTAATCAAAAAAAAAGCAGACCGCTATATAGGGCGATCTCCACTATGATATTGACCATAATCGGCATAGCAATATATTTAATCAGGCGGGGATTTTTAATAAAAATTATCAGGGCTTTAAAAGGATAAGTAGCACCCCTAAGAGTTCCAAATCCGCCTAATATTCTGCTTACAGTCTTGAGCATTTAAAATAATATCTAGTAACATAGTGATTCTCATTCTAATAAAGTATGATTTAAAGCCTTAATTATGTTAGTTAGTGAGCGATCTTGCCTATAGTTGATCGATAAAGAACCTAAGAATAGAGATCGTTGTGTAATTCTTGGTCCATCAGTATCTCTTAACGCCATATTTTTATGAGTAACTGTATATGAATATTCTCATTCTCTGCTCTACTTTTCCCTATCCACCAGCTAAAGGCAGAAAACAGCTAAGAACATTTCATTTACTGCAATATCTTTATAGTCGCCATCAAGTTACCTTAGTGACTCGTCGTAGTGCAGAAGTTAGCGATCGAGAGGTAGAAAGTATACAAAAAAAAGTAAAAGAGCTAGTTACTTTTCCTGTAGCCAAAAATGTTGAACCTTTAAAATTGCTCGATAAAGCAAAACGCTTAGGAGTATTTATCCAGCAGCGAACACCACCTGATGTTTTAGATAATTATTCTCCTGTAATGGCAGATTGGATTAATGAAGCTGTTGCTCAAAATAAGTTTGAGGCGATCGCCTGCGAGGATAGCAGCGATGAGATTTATGTTGACCCAAAATGGCACAAACAGTTAGGGGTAGTTCTAAATTTGCATTTTTCAGAATACAGCAAATATAAACAGCAACTGGCAACAGGAGACTCTAACAACGAGCTTAAAGACCAAATCAATTTAGGATTGCGAAAACGCTATGAACAAAGTTATCTAGAAAAATTTAGCAAGATTGTAACGGTAACTAGCAAAGATAGGCGTATTGTTCGGGAGTTAGAGCCAGAATCTTCGGTAACCATGATTCCCAACGGCGTTGATTTGGACAAGTTTCCCTATCGAATTACCAACCAAGGAGGACAAAAAATTGTCTTTGTAGGGAAGATGGATAGCCCTGTAAATATCGATGCAGCCAGTTTTTTGGCACTGGAAGTATTTCCCGCCATTCGCCAACGCTATCCTGAAGCTGTCTTAGAATTGGTAGGGGCAAATCCAGTGGCAGAGATTTTAGAATTAAAAAACTTACCAGGAATACTGGTAACGGGTGAAGTTAGCTCCGTTGTAGAATATCTGCATTGGGCAACTGTCTGCGTAATTCCCATTCGTCAGGGATATGGCTTGAGAAACCGCACTTTAGAAGCAATGGCAGCAGGAGTTCCCGTGGTGGGAAGCGATCGCGCTTTGGCAGAGTTTAAGATTGATGGGGCAACTGTTCCCCTAAGAGCTATGCGGGCGAATACTTTAGAAGAATATATTTATGCTATTGGTCGCTTGTTTTCTGAACCTAAGTTACGAGAAAAGCTATCGGCAAATGCGCGATCGCTAGTTAAACAGGAATACACTTGGGATAAGGTAGGGCAAAAATACGAACAGGTTTTAATTAATGCTAGTAATATTTGACATTGAACATTAAGCATTGAACATTTATCAATTAACTATTTTATGACTCAGGTTGTAATTGTTGGAGCCGGTCCTACTGGAGCGACGATGGCACTGCTATTGAGCAAAAAGGGAATTGCAGTCAAATTGGTTGAAGCCTCTCGTGATTTTAAGCGGTTGTTTCGCGGAGAAGGCTTAATGCCGAGTGGGTTAGATGCCCTAGAACAAATGAATCTATTAGGGCTTTTAGCAGAAGTTCCCCATCAGGCGATCGATGCCTGGGAATTTTTATTGTCTGGTCGAACTTTATTTCGAGTTGACGAACCGATAAAAACAAATGATAAACACTGCACCACAGTAGTTTCTCAGCCTCACTTGTTGGCTGCAATTATTGAGCAAGCCGAAACATATCCCTCGTTTGAATTTATTCAAGGCGAACCTGTTGGGGATCTTTTATCTTCTTCAGGCAGGGTTTCTGGAGTAAAACTGGCTTCAGGTCAAGAAATAATCGCTGATTTAGTCATTGCCGGAGATGGGCGTAATTCTGTAATTAGAAAAAAAGCGGGTTTAAGTTTAACTAAGCTGCAAAATAATTTAGATATTCTCTGGTTTAAGTTAGATTCTGGCTCTTTCGCAAAATCAACCAATATCTTTTATTCAATCTTGCAAGGGCGTGAGGGGTTTGGTTTGTTTCGAGCTTCATCAGGTCAATTTCATATAGGTTGGGGACTGCACGCCGATGATAATTATGATTGGCAACAGATAGACTGGAGCGAAAAGTTAGTAGCCACTTCACCTCCCTGGTTAGCAGAACATATCTTAAAACATAGACAAAGTTTGACCAAGCCTATACTATTGTCCGTTGTTGTTGGACGTTGCGATCGCTGGTCAATACCTGGTTTACTGTTATTAGGAGATGCGGTTCATCCTATGTCCCCCATCCGCGCTCAGGGAATTAATATGGCGTTTAGAGACGTGATTGTCGCTGTTAACCATTTAGTTCCTCTATTGACTCAATCATCAGCCAATTTAAGCAAAATAGATGCAGCACTATCTCAGATTCAGTTAGAAAGAGAACCCGAAATTATGCGTATTCAACAGCTACAGGCACAAGAAGTTGCCCAAGCTGAATTATTGCATAATCATGCTTTTTTGCGTTGGGGTGCGAAAACTTTTACAACCATAATTCGTCCAGGCATTCGCGCATCTTGGCTTAAAAGGCAAAAGCAACTACGTCAGGGTGTAACTAAAGTCTGTTTAGTTGTTTAGTGACAAATCCTTACCTATCTGTGGCAAACATTTAAGCATTTCACGTTATTAACTTATTGCATCAATCAATAGTTATAGAAAATATTTATCAACAAACTACAAAAATATTTATCTAGACAGATATAAGCACTAAGCTAAAAATGATACTTTTTAATCAAGAAAACTAATAAATTCTGCAATGGCTTGATTAATTAAAATCAGCATATTAGCAAGCTATCAAAATAGTTTTAAGAATTTTTCTTATAGTGGTTCGGATAAAATTGTGATGATGCACAAGCCTTAGTCCTAAATATTGCCATGTATTAAAGTACCTATTTTTTTGTCTATGCCTTGTTGATTAAAATATGGTTACTTTAACTTATTAATTGCTCTGTAATTGCCGATTAATTTTTCTTAGTTTAAATCAAAATGAAAATAGCAGTTTTAGGGCATCGTCGATTTCCAATTAAAGAGCCATTTGCTGGCGGTATTGAACGTTTCACCCATACCATCGTCACAGAATTAGAAAAAAAAGGTTGTCAGGTCACTTTGTTTGCTCATCCAGAAAGCGATCGCAGTCTTAATCTATCCCTGAAGCCAATTTTAGATACTTCTTTTTGTTTAAACCATGAAGAGGAATCTCATGAGGCTTATCTGAACATTATGGACTATCTCAGCACTGAAGACTTTGATTTGGTACACGATAATTCTCTAAACTACTTCCCCATAATTTTAGAAGATCGTCTATCTGTGCCTTTAGTAACAACCTTACATACTCCTCCCTTTTCCTGTTTGTTGAGTGCTATTCGTTACCGTGAAAGGAAAAAGCGGGGTCACTATATTTCTATTTCTAAGTTTAACACCAAACTGTGGGATCTAGATAGCGATCGCCTAGAAATAATTCACAATGGCGTGGACACAAAGGTATTTGGTTATTCACCTTTCTTTGATCGAAACTGTGCTGTGTGGACAGGAAGAATAATCCCCGATAAAGGTACTCATTTGGCTATTGAAGCTGCTCAAAAAGCTAAAATCCAATTAGTTATTGCTGGCAAAATTGGCGACCAAGAATATTTTGCTACCAAAATTGAACCTCACCTCGGTAAAGGAGTTGAGTATGTAGGACATTTGGGACAAGAAGAGTTGGTGCCTTTATTGCAGTCAGCCGCGATGACTTTATGTACTCCCGTGTGGTCTGAACCTTTTGGGTTGGTAGTTATAGAAAGTCTTGCCTGTGGTACTCCTGTGGTGGCATTTGATCGTGGTGCTATGTCTGAAATTTTAGATTGTCAAACAGGTATTTTAGTTCCTCCTAACGATACCGATGGCATGGCAAAAGCGATGAAGCAGGTAAAACGTTTATCGCGCTACTCTTGCAGAAAGCTAGCTTTAGAACGTTTTAACCTAGAAACCATGATTGATAAATACATTCAGGCTTTTGAACGAATTATTGACCGACATAAGGAAAAATCATGCACCTTGGCTACTACATACACCTCCACGGTAGAGGACACGCCCAAAGAGCTAAAGCGATCGCCCAAAACTTCAATTTCCCCATTACCTTCATCGGCACTGGCGTTAGTCAACACAACTGGGAAGGAGTAAACAATTACCAGCTACTAGATTTGCCTCCAGATAAGGTGGAGTATGTTCCTGACTTGCCAATTAATCAAAACTGTCAAACTTATTCTTTTCATTATGCTCCCTACTATAGTGATGCCTATCGGCAAAGGGCAGTCATGTTGAGTGAATGGGTTGGCAAAACTAATCCCACGGCGGTAATTGTCGATGTATCTGCCGAAATAACCCAGTATTTGAGGTTTTTAGGTGTACCCGTAATTGCCGTGCGTCAACATGGAGATCGCACCGACTATCCTCATCTTGCAGGTTATGATGCAGCTTATAAATTGTTTGCTCCTTTTCCTGAAATTTTAGAATTTGAAGGTACATTTAGCTGGATTCGAGCAAAAACTATATATTCTTCTGGTTTTTCTCGATATTCACAGCGAACAACCACAAAATCTGCTGCTAGAGAATCACTAAATATATCTCTCCAGCAAAAGGTGGCTTTGGTGCTAAACGGCAAAGGCGGTAGCAAACATTCTCTAGCTGATATTACTGCTGCTGCACTAGCCACACCAGCATGGCTATGGTTCATAGTGGGCGAAGCTGATCGAGACTGTGATAGCTTACCTGACAACGTTTCTGTTGTTGGGTGGTGCGAGGATACCTATATTTATCTTAAAGCTGCTGATGTAGCGATCGCATCGGCGGGACACAATACCGTCATGGAAATTGGGACAGCGAAAATACCTTTCTTGTCTATTCCTGAAGCTAGACCTTTTGACGAACAAGTAATTAAAGCTCAACTATTAGAAAAGCTGGGTTTGTGTTTGATGAGAGAAGCTTTTCCCTGTAGTGATTCGATAGACTTTATATTGGAAAATTTAAAAACAATCAATGTTGATAGATGGGATGGGATTATGGCTGTTGACGGTGCAGCACAAGCAGCTACAGCAATTGAATCCGAAGTAAAATTGTTGGCTAATTATTTAGAGCTTATTAAAAAACTTATATTTGATGATATATCTGCTTAAAAGCTATTAGCTTTTAGCTTTTAAAAAAATGGAGCGAGTTAAATATAGGCATAATTATTTCTATAGCAGTTTCCAAATAAGTAAGGTAGACACAATCAACCATCAACTTTGCTTATGACTATCTGTTAGCTTTAGTAATTTTTCAAACAAGTCTGTATCTCTGTTTCTGTAGGATATTTAATAATTTCTATTTGATTATCTTGTAAGCTAATATATCCCATCTCAGCAAACTGATTGAGCCATTTTTTCATTGGCAATATTTGCCACTTCTGATAAAAAAAATGAGCATTACTAACTATTTCTTCTAAATGATTTAATGGAGGACTATAGGATGGATGAAACTGATGATAGGCTAAAGCACTTGTTTTATATAAAGGTATATGGTGCGATCGCATCATGAACGCAAAGTCAGTATCTTCACCTCCATAGCCACGATATCCTGTATCAAAACCACCAATATCAAAAAAGGTTTTCTTTTTAATACCAAAACACAAAGACCAAAATAATTCATAAGGATGCAATGCTTTATTGTAATTAGTAATTTCTTTTCCCTGTAGCTTGTGGGGTGCAGACTGTTTTTCTAAAGCACTATATATCCATTTATTTTGTTGCCAACTTGAAATTAAATAGCGAACCGAACCTTGATATACTGCATCTTCTTTTTCTAAATGATGATTAAAAACTTCAATTAAATTAGGATGGCTGATACAATCTACATCGAGAAAAACTAACTTATTCCCTGTAGCAATTTCTGCGGATTTATTTCTGGCTGCTGCTAAAGGCAGGAAACTATCATTTGTCTTAATAGCTGCCGTTTTAATTGGAAAAGGTGCTATGGGTAATTTAGGAAGTTCATCGTTCATAGTAACTATTACTAGTTCATTGAACAAGACTGTAGAAGTTGTCAATCCTTTTACCAAATTTTTTAAGTGTAGTTTCCTGTTGGCATAAATAGTACACACAGAAATATTGTTCATTTTTATCAAAGCCGTCAGCCATTATTAATTAGCTATTGTTTTTTACCAGATATATAGCAATCAGGAATGATTTATGAGAAATAACCATACATTGATAGCTTAGGAAAACTGAATAAATCTTGACTAATCGTCCACTCAAATAACCACTTGACTATTTTAAAGTTTTTACAAATATTCCAGTACTTTCTTAACA